>JBATRZ010000051.1:0-7601 GCA_049292975.1 Saccharimonadales bacterium (SeqCode)
GTCTACATCCTGCCCCATCATCATGATATCGTCGCTATTTGGCGAACCCCAGGCTTTGATCTTTTCGGAGTCGTCGCCGGTAGTCAGGCCGTTTGGCGTTGGCGTACCCCATGTAGCCGCCGGCGTATAGGTACAGTAGTCGCCCGTGTTGGTCGTACCTGAGTCGTTGTACAGATGCAGTCCCTCGCCATTAAAGCGCTCGAAAGCCGCGTAGGCCTGCATGCCAGATACTACCTCAGTAGTGTTATCGACGCAGCCGTTGCTGAAACCGTTGGTTGTATTGTTGCCGCGCCAGACGGCACTGCGCGTGTCGTTGCCGTTGTCAGAGTTTGCTACCAGAATACGCGTGCTGGTAGGGTCAGCCACCGATGCCAGCCACTTGGTGTCATTGGCGGTGTTGTGGGCGCTCTGCTCGGTGCCCCAGCCGGTACCAACCGTGTAGGTCATGTACGAAACATTGTTGGTGGCGTCATTGTCGACGTAACTCAGGACAAACAAGCCCATCTCGGACCAGGCGCCGTCAAAGCATTGGGCGACATTGCAGTTCTGCAAATCTGAAACCACCGTGTTGCCGGCATCAAAGCTGCTGCCGTCCCAATAAAAAGCATGGAGAGCGCTATTCTTGTCGGCTACCAGCACCATCATGCGGTTACTGCGGTCCTGATCCAGGCTCTCGCCAGCCGGAATAACACGTATCCAGTTAGGCACGGCGCTGCTGCCGGGTAAGTCTACATCGTTGCTGGAATCCGGCGTGCCCGGGGCAGTGTTGGGCGACCAGGCGCTGCCGTCCCACCGGGCGTAATAAAAGGTATCGGCTGCGTTATCGCCGTACACCACGAAACCCCGGCCGCTCAGCGGCTCGTAAGCAATATCGAAAGCACGGATACAGGTGTCAATGGTGGGGGTGGCATCGCAGTCCTGGGTAGCGGTTGTGTTGGGGTTGTTCCAGCGGGCTGTGAAGTCGCCGTTGGCATCACAACCGCTGGTGCAGGTCTGGATATCTAATGTACCGTTGACTTTAAGTATGCCGATCATCGTCTCTTCACGGGTGGGTGCAGTCTTGGCTATGGTCCAGAGGATAAAGCTGTTCGAGCTGGCTGCAGCGCCGTTAAATTCGGCATTGGCCGTTGATGGAAACGTAAAGCCGCGCGCCCTTAGCACGCCCTGGTTGGTACCGCTGGTATCGCCGTAAAAGAACGTGCCGTTCGGATCTACGGCAGCCGAAGATTGGCTGGGATTAGCTATGATTACCCAGGCCAGGCCGGCCAGAGCCAAGGCCAAGGATAGATATGGCAGCAGCGAGTACTTAAATCTGGTTTTAGCTTTTGGCTTCTTCATACACTAGAACTTAGACCGGTAATCGTAGCGGATCTCGCCGGCCAGGGCGCTGTTGCTGGTGCCGCTGCTGGTTACCTTGATGACCCACACCACGACATCGCCGGCTACTATGGCATTACAGTCTGAATCGCCCGATATGCTGGCCAGGGCTGTTTCGGTCCATGTCGTATTTGCAGTGGTGATCGTCGTGGTTGTCCCGCACTGCCCGCCGCTGGCATTATACAGGCTCAGTGTAACAATGTCGCTGCTGCCCGTGCGCCAGCCGAACATATTGACAGCGGTCAGGCTCTGCGTGTCGTAATCGCTCGGTATCTGTGAGCGTACATAGATGTCGTAGTCCTGCGTGCCCGAAGTTGAGAGCCAGCGGTAGTAGTTATGCTCGTCTGTCGCGCCGCAAAAGCCGGTATTGATACTCTTGCGGCTGGTGCCCGAGCAGAAGTCCGAGGTCATATTGCCCAGGTTGTTGCTGCCGTCCGCCGTCATGACGGCACCGGCGTATTCTGGCGTGAAACCAACGCGCCGTGCCGGGCGGGCGGTACCGCGGTAGCTGGGGCCCGTCGAGCCGCTAAAATCAGCACCGTCACTGGCGTTACCAACCCTGAGCGTAGTGGTGAATTCGCCATTGGTGGTAAATAGGGCAACGCCGCTTAAGGTCGTCGCGGCAGTAGAGGCAACACGCACCAGCGTGTTCTGGGTATCGGCTACAAACAAAGAGCTGCCGCCCTGGCGCAGTATCTGAAAGGCAGTGGGCGAGTCGGCCGAGTTCTGGAACAAGGCATAGCCGCCATCAGCCATATTGAAAACGGTAGTGGCGTTGTCGCGGAAGACGGCAATATTACCGGTGCTGGTAGAGTTGGACAAGACCAGGGCATCACCGGTCGCGGCGCCGGTCAGGCTGGTAGCACCGCTTGTCACCGTAAAGGTGCGGCTGGAGGCGACGGTGGTGTTCTTTTGCAGGGTGATAGAGGTGGCGTTAGTGGTGCCGATAGCCAGGGCGCCGGCCGAGGCCGTATCCAGCAGCGGCGCCTGCAGCGAGGTAACCGCGCTGATGCTGGCGCCGGAGGCGATCGTGCCAGATACGTCGATGCTGCCCGTCTGCTGCGAGCCTGGGCTGAGCTGCACGAATGCGCTGGCATCCAGGCCGTCTAAGTTATCGGCATTGAAGGCGTAGGGGCTGGCGGTAAATCGGATGCGCGGCGTCATCTCGCCGGCCGGATCGGAGCTGAAGGTGATACCCAGGTAGATGTTGTCGGTGTTAAAATTCACGCTGCCGGGCAAAGCTGTGGTGCTGCCCAAGTTATGCTGGAAGATCCCGTCATCCACGCTTAAACTGACCGTCTCGGTCCAGGTGGCGCTGCCGCCCGAGGCGGCGGTGTACAGGCTAAAAACAAAGCTATAGGAGCCGTCCGTCACGTTAGTGCCGTTCGGGTTGGTAACCTTGCCCTGGAAATTAATGGTCTTGTGGATACCGGGCGCGGCCTGTGCTAGGCCGCCGCGGCTCAGGATAGCGGCAGATACGGAAAAAACGCTGCCAAGCAGCGCCAACAGCAATAAGACTGAGCGTCCGTTTATTTTTTTCATCACCTTTGTTTTAAATGCCACGGTATGCGTGAATAGCCGCTCCTAACCCTTTAGAAGCGGCTTGTTGGACGCAAATTGTGAACTCGTTTCTCTTAAGCTAAATTTTTGGTTTTCGATTTTGTTTGTCGATTTTTGTTTAGCTTATCTGTTGTTTAGTATAGCAAACCACAGATGATACCAATAGTCTAAACAGTGGTTTTGGAGTGTTTTTTACTGCTTTTTCGTAAAGTTATCCACAGGATGGCAACAAACAGCAAGCTGACTGCCCCAAGCAGATAGATGCCAAAGCCCATGTACCAAAAGCTGATAACCTGCTGGCTGTTCTGTTCCCGGCCGTCATATCGCCAGTTTATTACGGCCTGGTAGCGGCCCGGCCAGAAGGGGCGCCTTAGCACCATAAAACCGGTTGTTAGCTTGCGGAAGGTCTCGGGCAGGACGACGCCAGAAGTTTCGTTGATGATAGCCTTGCTAACTTCTTGCCCGCCAGGGCCGCGCACCGCTACAGTACCCCGGGGCACTACGTGGATATTGCCCGTATTCTGGAATCGCAAACTTATACTTGACGGCATGCCCCAGCCGGAACGCGCCAGCGCGGCACTGTCCAGGTTTAGCCCGTACTGCTCGCCGCCCTGCTTCTTTAGCAGGACCAGGGCTGCTGTTGCCGGCAGAATATCTACCTCTGGCATAGCTGCAGGATTAGCGGGGTCTACCGGCACCGCCACGACCGCACCGTAATGCCCGCCAGGACTAAGGCTGTCGCGGTTGTCTATGGTCACTACCACCTTCTCGGTCTCGCCAGGCGCTACCGAGACGGTATCGGCGCTGAAGCGCAGCCAGGCCGTCAATCCGTAACGTGTTTCCGTCTGATTTGCCTTAAGCCCCAAGAATGCAATGCCGCCGGACTCGTCCAGCGCCTTAAAATCCACAACCTTCAGGCGCAACATGACCTCCGCATTGTCGCGGTTGGTTAGGCTCAGTTCAAAGCTAGTCTCTTCGGCGCCTTCGGCCAGTATGACCTCTTGGTTGGCGGGCGAGATGGTAAACCCGCCGGCAGCCGATGCGCTGGCGGGCGCAAACAGCACGCTGGCGGCAAGCAGAACGGCTAGATACTTACGGCGCACTGGGTTGCCCGGGCGTCTTCTTTTTGGTTATCTTGCGCAAGCCGCGCCAAACCTTGCGCAGAATAATAAACACGGCGAAGCCAATCAGCCCCGCTGCCAGCAAAATGACCCCCAAGATACGCCACGGGATTACCCAGAAGCTTAGCGTTGCCTCTAGCGGCACGTCGCGCTCACCATCGTCATACACCATCAGCAGATCAGCCGTGTACTTGCCAATGCGCAAGCCGGACAATTTCAGGCCGTCCCAGCGCAGGCTGGTTTGCGGATTGCCGTCCTTGTCGTTTATCACTTGCCCGTCTTCTTCTTTGGGCTGATAGCTGGGCCAACCATCATTCCAAATAACCGTAAATACGCGTTGCGAACCCGGCAGAACGTTACCGTCTGTCTGGTTCACCTTGATATTACCAAGTAATTCATCGCCTTTTTTGATAAATATTTCGCCCGATGGCACCAGGTGGATATTGCCCGTATTGCGCACCGATACGGTAAACTGTGCGGGCAGGAATTCGTAGACACGCCGCTTGCCCGAGAATTCTACCACTTGCACCTCACGCTTGGAATTGGGCGTGCGTACGTCTAGCAGCACCAGCGTTGCGGCGCCGCCGTCCACAGCCGCACCGCCCGCGGATTCAGGGCTGTCGCCTGCCCGCGTAAAAGCTACAGCATAGTAATAGCCCAGGCCCGCCGTATCAGGCACGTCTATGGTCATGCGGATGGTCTTCCAGACATTGGGCTCGGTCGTAAAGCGCTCTTCAGAAAACGTCACCCAATCAAAGAAATCATCGCCCGGCTCACGTTCGGCCAGCCGCGGCTGGCCAAGATTGTTATTGGCGCTGAATTTGAGCAGGGTTATCTGCAGCGTCTCATTCTCTGGCCCGTCAGTACGGACCCGCAGATCGGTGGCAACTCTCTGGCCCGGCTTGGTCACCAGGCTGATTGGCAACGGGCTGGTGGTGATGCTTAGGCGGTCGTTTTCCTGGGCGCTTGCCGGGGGCGCAGGCATAAAGGCAGACACACCCAGCACAAGCAAAACCAGCGCGACCCTCAAGACCTTTATCATCTAGCGCCTATTATACGAAAAAACGGCAACAATGGCCACCGCCACCCCTGTTATACTTGACATAAGCATAAGAAGTATGTTATAATTAAATGATAGAGAGAGTATAAAAAGTGTTTACATTTTTTATACCGAACGGGTTTCATTATGCCCGGAGGGGATAATAAAATGATACGGTCTTTACACCAACAAAGCGCCACCGTCGATGACAAACTGGCTGCCTGTTGCATAGGTGCACAGGTCGCTGGCAACGAACAGCACTACCCTCGCAATCTCGTCAGACTCACCCATACGCTTCATGGGCAATGTGCTTAAGAAACTGGCCGCGTTATCACTTGTCCCGCCAGGGTTCATGGCCGCAACGCCAGGTGTCGCCACACCGCCGGGCGCGATGGCGTTAATCCAGATATTGTCATGGGCATATTCGAGCGCGGTGTTCTTAGTAAATCCCCACATGCCGTGCTTGGAAGCGTCATAATGCGCCAGGCCCACCATGGACGGGTGCAGGGCGTCTACGGACGTGATGTTGATGATTTTGCCGCCGCCGCGGGTTTTCATTTGTTCTGCAGAATACTTGGTAGCCAGGAAGGCGCCGCGCAGGTTTACGGCCAGAACATGGTCGAAATCTGCCGCCGCCATAGCACTGACGGATTGCAGCGGAAAAATACCCGCATTATTAACCAGGATATCAACGCCGCCGAATTGTTCCGCACAAGCTTGTACCATAGCCTGCACCTGGGCCTCATCGGCTACGTCTACGGTGCAGGCTGCGGCCGTCCAGCCCTTGTTTTGCAGCCCCTTGGCAGTGGCTTCTGCTGCCGGCCGGTCAATATCGGCCACCAGCACCTTGGCGCCGGCTTCGGCCAAGCGGTAGGCGATGGCCTGGCCGATACCCTTCGACCCGCCCGTCACGATAGCCGCCTTCCCCTCCAGCCGCACAAGTTCACTCACAGGTTTCATGAGTTAATAATAACAAAAAAACACCGTATCAGAGAAAAGGCATGGATAGCATTGCATTACAAGGTAATGGGGGTAAGGCGGGAGTTTCTAAGGTGTAATTTACGAAACTTGCAAAAATCTTCATCTGTTAAGGGTCGGACCCTTTGGCTCTAAACGCTTTGGCTCCCATAGGCAAAGAATTATGCCTCTAACTCAAAGTGTCGTGATTATTTTGCTGCCTTTTTGTGCTGAATAAATATTCTATCGTAGGTTCTTTTGTTATTGATTAAAGTACAGCCCCCTCTATCTTCGGGATTTTTCTGGTATTTTAATCTTTCCAAAACATCTTTTGGAGCCGATGCGCGCGTATTTCCGCTGGCTTGCCAAATGATTTCAAACTGTTCTGGTGAATATTTGTCGAGAAAACTAATTGGAACGCCCATCACTCCAGCATAATCATTTGGGATAGCGCTCGCAAACGGGACATCAATTGCATCGTAATTATCGTAACGGTCATAAGCTGTCTTACCCGCCATTTTCTTGTTAAACTTCAGATTGTCCGCCGTGGTCATAAGTCCCAGCGGCTGGTGGCGGCGGCCGTGCTCGAGGTTTGTAAACCAACAAACTCCAGGAACTCGGTTTACGGCCATACCATCTCGTATACGTTCAAATTTGTAGGTACTCGCATACTGAAAACCATCTGGAACATGAAAATACATTCCGGTATTAAAGTTAGTAGCACCTATCCATAATTTATTATTTTGTATCTGCGGAAATATCTCTTTGTATTTTATGGCGTTCATATTACCAATAACCACAAACTTTTTGTCGTAGTCAATCAGCTGCTTGATGTACTCGCGGAACAAACTGAACGGCGGATTAGTAACCACAATGTCGGCTTGCTTGAGCAGTTCGATGCATTCCGGGCTTCGGAAGTCACCGTCGCCTTTGAGTGCCTGCCACTCGTTGTGCTGATTTGCTTTGAGCTGCTCGGCTATGTCCTGCAGGGTAAAGGCGCCGTCTTGGTTGATGTCGCCGACTTCGTTGATGATAAAGCGGTTGGCCGTTACTTTGGGGCGGCCTTTGGGGGTGTCTGGCGCGCTTATGACTATGTCTTCGTACTCTGGTATAAGAGAGGCTTGCAGTATTAGCTCCGTATTGGCAACAGGTGATGGCTTGTAGCTGGTAGTGATAAGCCGTTTTAAGCCCAGGCGCTTGAAGTTCAGTACAAAATACTTAAAGAAGTTGCTTTCAAACGGATCATCGCAGTTGCAGTAGACTACCTTGCCGCGGAATGTATCGGGGTTGTACTCCAGATAGGCTTCTATCTCTTTCTGAATGTCATTGAATTGGGTATAGAACTCGTCGTTCTTGGCCTTTTTGGCCGCCCCAAGGTTGCTATTAGCCATTCTTGCTCCTAAAGTTACCCTTATTCTAGCCTTGTTTTATCAGGTTCGCCAGGCGAACGCAGGATAATACTCCGTATAACTAACCGCACCAGTGACTGTACAAGGTTCAACCTTGTACAAGCCGTGTACAGCTTTTTCATAAAATCGGCGTAATAC
>JBATRZ010000052.1:0-7367 GCA_049292975.1 Saccharimonadales bacterium (SeqCode)
CGTGCGGCGAGTATCGCCGCACAGGCCTTGCGCCTGTTCGATTCCCCGCAAGCCAAGCAGTTGGCTTGCTATCTCTGGGTACCAATTCAAAAACCCACCGCAAGGGTGGGCTCTTGAATTGGTACCCCGGGAGGGAATCGAACCCCCGACCTGTGGGATAGAAGCCCATTGCTCTAATCCGCTGAGCTACCGGGGCGTGAGTACCGTAACTTTTTAAGTGTAAGGGGGTTTGATTCCCTAAATCAATAGTTCGAACCTTCGACCCATACATTGCTTGGAAGCAATGTATGTTTTCCCTGCTTGGCTGAGCAAATGCTTCAGCTTTTTGCGAGCTAATTAGGGGTGGGATAGAAGCCCATGTCACAATCCTACTGCCAGCAAGCTGGCAATCGGTTGCGACCCCGCCTCAGCTTGGCACTTCGTGGCCATGCTTCCGGCCTTGCAGACTGCCACTGGCAGCCCTCACTCTAATCCGCTGAGCTACCGGGGCGTACCTTAACAGATTATAACAGATAATCAGTAATTGAACGTACATTACTAGCTATGTATAATAGTACTATGCATACATTGCGCCCGGAAGCTGAGGAGCTGCGTAGACGAGGCTATTCATATAAGCTGATAGAGGAAAAATTGGGTATTTCTAGGGCAACGATGAGCTACTGGTTCAAAGACAAGCCTTTTACTCCAAACGCGGAAGTACTGGCCCGCATAAAGAATGGTCCGGCAAAAGTTGGCGTCATGAGACACAATGCCCGGGTGAAAGAAATTCAGGAGCAGAAAAATGTGGGTATTCAAGAGATAGGCACCTTATCCAAGCGTGACCTTTTGATGCTTGGCATAGGACTTTATATAGGCGAGGGTGCCAAGTCGGCCGAAATAATACGGGTCAGCAATGCTGATCCAGCGGTGATTCTCCTATCCATAAAATGGTTTCGAGAAGTTTGTGGGCTTGAAGATGACAACTTGACAATAAGACTTCATCTGTACCCCGATAACGATGAGATTTTAAGCATGCAGTACTGGAAAAAGATAACGGGCTTGCCAGGCAGCAGCTTTAAGAAGTCTTCTATAGACAGCCGTACCGACAAGCGCGTTGCAAAACAAAGGAAGTTGCCCTATGGAACAGCCCATGTCACTGTTGTCAGTAACGGTGACCCCGATAAAGGACGAAGGTTGTTCAGGAAAATCAACGGATGGATGAGTGGCGCGTTAAATAACGATGTGATATAACAATATGGCCGCGCGGGTGTAGTTCATCGGCTAGAATGTGAGGTTTCCAACCTCAAGAGGAGGGTTCGATTCCCTCTACCCGCACCAAGCAGCATAAAATTCTAAAAAACGAGCCTTTCTGTAGCTCGTTTTTTAGTGTACTGGCCCGCTAGGCTTGGTATTGCTTGCGGCGGCTCAGGGCGGTGATACCGCTTGCTGTGCCAAGGATGCCTAGGCCGACAAGCAGGCCCTGGACAAATGGTGTGCCGGTGTTGGCTAGAACCTTCGGCGTTACCACTGGCACTGTAGGTGTGACGCCAATCACATTGCCTGGTGCTTTGGCTTTGTTGCCGAAGTCTACAATACATTCCTTATCCTCAACAACGACCTTCCAGCAAGCGTTGTTGGCGGGCAGCGTTTGTGTCCAGCCGTCTTTTTGTACTTCGCAAACAAGGTAAGTTCCTGCTTCGAGGCTGGCAAAGCTGAACGCGCCTTGCTCATCTGTTACATCTTCTGCAAGCAGGCTTTCTTCACAATCTGATTCGTTTACTTCTACCAGCTCCCTGATTGATGCTACTGGTTCACAATAAGTATGGAGCCGGATGGTGAAGCCGCTGAGAGCTTCTTCGTCATCATCCCACTTACCATCACCGTCTGCATCATTGAATTTGTGGCCAGTAATGCTGCCGGTACATCCCAGCAGGGATTCTTCCTTTGTTAGGTCGCGTTTCTGGGTGGTGGTGTCCTTGGTTGTGGTAGCGTTGGCGGTGTCTTCAACCCAAGCCTGGCCATCCCACTTGTGCGGCGTGACCGTCTTGGTGCGGGTCTGGGTAACTGTTTTGTCGCCGCATTCCCACTCACCATCAACCCACTCACCATAAGTGATTTTATCTTCTGGCATCTGGGTGCAGTCTTTTAGCTCATCAGATGTCAGTGTGCGCGGCGTGCCGGATTCGGTGGTAACTACTGGAGTGCCCGGAATCCATGTAAAGCCATCCTGGGCAAGCACATATGGCGTGACCGTCTTGGTGCGGGCAGGCGTGACGGATTTGCTCTCGCAGTTTGGTTCACCATCTTCCCATTCGGTGTACTCTACTTTATCGGCTGGCTTAGGACAGGGGATACGCCTGCCGTTTTCTACGCCCTGGCTATCCAGTTTGTAGGTATAGTCAATTACTTCATTGGCATCATTGTAATTTGGCTGGCCATAATTAAACCAGTCGCCTATTACGCGCGGGCCAGAGCCTACATCAAACGGAACGGTGGCTGGGTCGCTGGAGACCTTGTAAGGACCGTAAAGTGCGGTGTATGGATCGCCGGCCGAGTGAATCTTGGTGTACTCGTAATGTCCGCCGTTCTCGACGCTGCGGGTATCGTAGAGTACGTATTTAAACCAGTCATGACCTTCTTTTGCAGGATCGGTGCTGCGCTGATCGCCAAAACCAGTCGTACTGTAATATTCCCACTCACCGTACTGTGTATTGCCTACTCTTGAATCCGTACGGTCGTGCTGGTTTATATAATGCTTCCAGTCCCACTTGTACCTCTTGTATTTGTATTCGGTCTTATAGTCTTTGACCAAGTTACGGCTATACACATCTTCGGCATAGACTTTGCCGACTTTCCACCAGGAGACCTGCTCGTAACATTCTGTTGGTGCGGCCGGGACATTGTTGCCGTTTTGACCGTTTGCCAAGGCTACGGCTGGCAGGCCTAGCTGTGCCCCAAGGATTAGTGCTGCAAACAACAGGCTGCTGCGTTGCAGTAATTTTTGTAGTGTCTTCATAAGCTCCTCCTAATGTTGCTGATGATATTACACCCACCGTTTCTAAAGCCGATTATACCCTCATTATGCGAAAAAACAAGTATTATTTTTTTACATTTGCAATCACTGCTATGCTTAAGCCTGTGAAACGTATCAAAAAGCACGCCGCAAGGCTGAAAGAGCTGCGGGTTATAAACAACCTTTTGACTGCCACGGCTGTGCTGCTTGGCTTGTATATTATGCTTGCGCCGCTTTTGCCGCAGGCCAAGTGGGCGGCAGTAGAGAAAACACCGCTCAAACAAGTCTTTAATAAAGCTGAGGCAGTCGAGAAAGCCGCAGACGGCACTATTGGCAGCAACCGCCTATTTATACCCAGGCTAGGTCTGGAAGAGGTCATTTATGAAGGCGGTGCCGAAAACTTAAGCAAGGGCGTTGTGCGCCGCGGCCAGACCAGTACACCGGACAGGGGCAGTAATACGGTACTCGTAGGCCACCGTTTCATGTATGACCAAAGGGGTGTGTTTTATCATCTTGATAAGCTTAAAGTTGGTGATACTATCAGCGTGCATTGGGAAGTGGAGAAGTATGATTACAAGGTAACGGAGACGTTCATTGTTTCGCCAGAGACGATATCTATAGAGGACCCGGCTGATAAAGATATACTGACGCTTTATACCTGCACGCCGCTATGGAACCCCAAGGACCGGCTGGTCGTACGGGCGCAGCGGCTATGAATCCAGTAGGAAACCAAAATATGACCTGCCGTATTTTGACGTTTGAAATGCTGTTCAGGTTACGGCCGTACAATGTACGAGGAAGGTTAAGTGGTTTCTAACGGGATGAAAGAATGGCACCGCACCGTGATACTAGTGCTTCTGATTGCCTTTGCTATCGGCTACATCTTATGGGCACGACAGCAGGTTGATACGTATTTCGTGGACAGCCTCAGGTAAGGCCACAGAATCTACACCAGCAAACAGGCGGCTGGCTCTGCCAGACGGTAGGTTTGCTGGTGTAGGATTTGTGGCTAGATGTCGTGGAAGATAGAGATGCGCGCACCGAGTGAATTCAAGCGCTCGGCCAGGTCTTCGTAGCCGCGGTTGATAGTGTAGACATTACGCAAAGACGAAGTGCCGCGGGCGGCGAGCATGCCGATGAGCAGCAGGCTGGCGGGCCTCAGCGCAGGTGGACAGACAACATCGCCGTGCGTAAAAACAGTCGGTCCGTTGATATAGATGCGGTGCGGATCGGCCAGCTCGACATTCATACCGATTTTGGTCATTTCGGTGTAGTAGATAGCGCGGTTCTCAAACATCCAGTCGTGTATGAGAGTGCGCCCGCTGGCGACACCGCAAATTGGCACGAAGTACGGTATGTTATCGGGGTTGATGCCGGGCCATAGGTTCGGGTGCAACTTGTCGGTTGGGGCTCTTAGCTTGTAATTGTGCTTGTCTATAGTTACATCGGCCAGTTCGGTGATGCCATTATCTGATGGATACGTCTGGCTTACGCGGTACTCCAGCCCCATCTTTTTCAGCTTTAGCAGCTCCAAGCCAATCCAGTGTACGGGTACGCGCAAAATCTTAAGTTTGGAGTTGGTAGCGATAGCGGTGGAGATAAAGAACATAGCCTCTATGGGGTCTTCGGTAGGTGCAAAGACGACACTTTTTTTGATACTAACTGCGCCCGTAACAGTCAGGATAGGCGAGCCGACACCGTCTATCTTGACGCCCAGTTTCTTAAGGAAGGCGCATAAGTCCTGCACCATGTAGTCTGCGCTGGCACCTTGTATTACGGTAGTGCCAGGGGTAGATGCGGCAGCCATCAGGGCATTATTGGTAACCGTATTACCAGATTCATATAGGACTACACGTCCGGCAGGCCGCTTCTTGATTCCGACATGGTAGTGCCCGGTCTTGGCAATGACATTCACGCCAAACTGCTCAAGTGCGAACAAATGCGGCGCTATCGTGCGCGAACCTAGCTTGCAGCCGCCGGCGTACGGTATTTTAAAATTGTCATAGGAGTGCATTAGGGGGCCCAGCAGCATCAGGACGCTGCGTGTCTTGCGTGCGGCTACACGGTCCATGGCTTCTAAGGAAAGTGACTTTGGCGGCTTAATCTCAAGGTCGTTGTCTTTAAGCCAGCGCACCTTTACGCCTATGCTCTCTAACACCTCGATGATACGGTAGACCTCTTCTATACGGGGGAATGATTTGAACCGTGTGGTGCCTTTGTTCAGTAAGCTAGCGCAGAGCAGGGCGACGGCGGCATTCTTGCTGCGCTTCAAGGCGATTGACCCAAACAGTTCATGGCCGCCCTCAATGCGCAGGTTTACCGCACCCGAGCCCAAGGATACGATCTGCTTGTTCAGCACGTCGCTGATACGTCCCAGCATATCCATGCTTAGGTTTTGCTTGCCTTTTTCGATGCGGTTCACGGCAGACTGTGAGGTACCTAAGCGGCGCGCAAATTCTGCCTGGGTTAAACCCTTTTCTTGACGGATTTGATAAATGAGCTGGCCGATTTTCTCTGAAGTATCGCTCATTCCGCTAGAAACCACTTAACCTTCCCTGAACGTAGTACGTTTGAAAATATCGTAAAATTCTAGCACCATGATGTGGTTTTATGGTTTTTTGGTGTCTTGCGGGATTCATATGCCCATCAAATATACCACGGATGATATACGCTGTCGAATTGTATATTTTTTGTTTTTACCGGGAACTACTTATACAATACCCTTAAGACGAAGGTACATGCAACCGTCATTGCTTTAACTTGCTTAAGGGAGATTTTAAAACTATGCACGACAAGAAGATCCGCGAACTAATCCAGAAGGAAACAGACCGGCAGACCCGCGGCCTGGAGATGATACCAAGCGAAAACCACACCTCGGGTGCCGTACTGAACGCCCTTGGCTCCCGCCTGACCGATAAATACTCGGAAGGCTACCCGGGCATGCGCTATTACGGCGGCTGCGAAGTAGTAGACGAGGTCGAAAATCTAGCCCGCGATTTGGCCAAAGAGCTGTTTGGGGTCACTCACGCCAATGTCCAAGCGCATTCAGGCAGTCCCGCTAACCTGGCAATTTATTACGCGCTGTGCGATCCCGGCGATACGGTCATGGGGATGAGCTTGTTTTTCGGCGGCCACATGACACACGGGCTTAAGGTGAACTTTTCTGGTACCTATTACAATTCGGTACAGTACACCACGGATAAAGACGGATTTATGGACTACGACGCTATCGCCGACTTAGCTGCCGGGCACAAGCCTAAGCTCATCATGAGCGGTACCACTGCGTACCCGCGGCAGATTGATTGGCAAAAGTTACGCGAAATCGCAGATTCCGTAGGGGCCTGGCTGGCGGCGGATATCTCGCACATCAGCGGACTTATAATAGCTGGTGAGCACCCAAGCCCGGCCGGTATAGCCGATGTAAGCATGACGACCACGCACAAGACGCTGCGCGGACCGCGCGGCGCATTGATACTGTGCAACGGTAAGCCAAGTAATCCGCTTAAGAAGCCCGAGCGTACGCGTGAGAACCTGCCAAGCCTGATTGACCGCGCCATTATCCCTGGCTTGCAGGGCGGCCCGCACAACCACCAGACAGCGGCAATTGCAGTTGCCCTATCAGAGGCATCAACTCCCGAGTTCAAAGAATACGGCAAGCAGATAGTCAAGAATGCAAAGAAACTAGCTGCCGAGCTGACGGCCAGGGGCTTCAATCTCGTTACCGGCGGCACTGACAATCATCTTATGGTAGTAGACCTGAACAACAAAGGTCTTAGCGGCAAAGAGGGCGAGCGTGCCCTAGGCCTGGCCGGCATCACGGTCAATAAAAACACCGTGCCGTTCGATCCGCGCAGCCCTTACGACCCCAGCGGCATACGCCTGGGCACGCCTGCGCTTACTACCCGGGGTATGCGTGAAGAACACATGGTGCAAGTGGCTGGCTGGATAGAACAGGCCGTCAAGCAGCACAAGGACGAGGCGGCTCTGTCCAAGTTGCACGAAGAAATAACCGCTTTCGCCGCCGCGTTCCCATTACCCAAGTAAGAAAATTCACAGATTGGGATAGACTGCCGCCGTACGTAGTTCTTTACTTCAATCTTACATGTCTACAAGTTAAATCAGAGCTTGGCTCTGTTTCATTAGTATCCGCTAATGGTTTTCCCATTAGGGCAGTATCTCTGGCTCGCGTTGCAGTTCTACATGGAATTTCTGGAATACAGCACCCGTAATCATTTGCTCAAAATCCAGCAAGTCTCGAGTCTTCTTGGCCTTATCATTAACAAATACCAGGTTTTGCGTAGGCCAAAGGCGCATACCGGTCGCTGTGTCTTTGTATGATTTTAATCCGGCCTGCTCTATCAGCCAGCCGGCACCT
>JBATRZ010000053.1:0-23037 GCA_049292975.1 Saccharimonadales bacterium (SeqCode)
GCGCTATACAGCACCTCTTCTACGCTGCGGTGCAGGCGGTGGATTTCGTCAATGAAAAGGATGTCGCCGTCCTGAAGGTTGGTCAGCAAGCTCGCCAAATCACCTGCCCGTTCGATGGCCGGGCCGCTTGTCACACGAATACTGGCGCCCATCTCGCGCGCGATGACATTGGCCAGCGTTGTTTTGCCCAGTCCCGGCGGGCCGTACAAGAGGATGTGGTCAAGCGGTTCACCGCGCTTTTGCGCTGCGTCGATGGCCAGCTGTAGATTCTGCTTGATACGTTCTTGGCCAATGTAGTTAGCAAAGTCCTGCGGACGCAGCGTGACTGCAAACTCAACCTCTTCCGGCGTGTCATCATCGGCTGCCATGTGTACGATTCGCTCAACTGCCATTATGCGCCGCCCTTCAGCGCTTGCTTGATGCGCTCTTCGGCCGGCAGATCCTTATCAACATTTTTCAGTGCCATAGCGGCATCTTGCGGCGTATAACCAAGTGACACCAGCGCCTCGGCGGCTTCGTCCTGCATACCAACGCCCGGGCGGGTCACGATACCTTCGGCAGCCTCTGACGCTTCGATACCTACCCTATCCCTTAGCTCTACCACTATCTGCTCAGCTGCCCGCTTGCCTACGCCCTTGGCGCCTTGCAGGAACCTTACATCGCCATTGGCGATTGCGGTGCGCACCATGCCGGCGCTGCCGGCATCCAGCACGCCCATGGCAACTTTGGGGCCAACGTTCTTGACGCCCAATAGCAACTCAAAGAGGCCTTTGTTAGCAAGTGATGTAAAGCCGAACAAATCGTATGATTGCTCGCGCACATGCTCGTAAACGTACAGCTTGGCCTTTTCACCCACCTGCAGGCGGCCATAATCCTCGGCCGAGACCTGCAAGCCGTAGCCAACCCCGCCCACGTCCATAACAACTTGGTCTAAAATCTTTTCGCTCAAGTTCCCAGAAAGTGTCGCAATCATCCCCCTCATTATCCCACATCTCTTCTTGCTAGAGGCCAGGCCTCTAGCGTATACTTTTGACATGCCGACTAGAAACACCCGCAAGATCTATAGCGCCGACCATTTTTATCACGTTTACTCAAGAGGTATCAATAAGCAAGCTGTTTTTCATAATGACCAGGACCGAGCATTTTTTATTTCACTTTTTAAGCGTTATCTCTCGGAAAAACCAACTTTCAGCCCTTATCGTGTCCCATATAAATGGTTCGGCGGCCGGCTCGAGCTTGTTTGTTACTGCCTTATGCCAAATCACGTTCATCTTCTTGTTTATCAGCATGATGAAAAAGCAATGGCCGAATTCCTGCACTCGCTCATGACAAGCTACAGCATGTACTACAATCAAAAATATAAACATTTTGGCCCCGTCTTCCAGAGCCGTTACTTCGCTAGCTTGATAGATCAGGATAGTTACCTGGAGCACATAACGCGGTACATCCATCTGAATTCAAAGGATTGGCGAACATACCCCTACTCGAGCATCGGTTATTATACCGGCAACAAACACAGCTCCTGGCTTAAGCCAGATAAGGTCTTGCAGAAGTTTTCTAGCACAAACGACTATTTGACATTTGTGCGAGACTACGAAGATCACAAACAGATGCTTGATGAACTTAAACTGGAGCTTGCCCACGATTAGTGCAACAGAACTGCTAGAGGCCTGGCCTCTAGCAGGGTTGGTGGGTTAGGGTTTGTGGGTCATGCTGTGGCAGATGGCGGCGGCTATGGCGTCAGCTGCGTCGTCGGGTTTCGGGACCTCCTTTAATCCCAGCAAGACACGCACCATCTCCTGGATTTGCTTTTTGTCAGCTTTGCCGTAGCCGGTAATAGCCTGCTTGATTTGGAGCGGTGTGTACTCGGCTATCTTGAGGTTCGCCTGCATGGCCGCGAGCAATACTACTCCCCTGGCCTGTGCGACCGTCATAGCCGTTGTCACGTTCTGAGCGAAAAACAGCTTTTCTATTGCCATCTCATCGGGTTTGGTCTGTTTGATGATGCCTGTCAATTCGTCATAAATAGTTTGCAGGCGCACAGCATCGTCCTCTTTAACTGGCGTGCGTATAACCCCGCCGTCCACTAGTTGCGGCTTACCCTTAACAACGTCAATAATGCCAAAGCCTAAGATGCCGGTGCCGGGGTCAATGCCGATGATTCTCATTATTTTCGTTTTTTTTTGTAGACAATCCAATAATAAAATACGCGACAGAAGACCATATTATTAAGTTAATAATTAAGCTTAGGGGATGCACGCTTGCAAAAGGGTAAAAGGCCTTTTCCTCCATCTCATTTTCAAAATCTGCGAATACCAAAGGTAGCTTAAGGGTTACCTCAGTTTCCTCAAGTACAAAACCATTAGTCCCATACGAAATGACTGCAAACGGAACACCTTTAACAAATAGTTGTCCGAGATTCCTGCAATCTCTTGCTACACCAGGTGAACAATGAAACGCTGATTCATTTTCTGATTCATTTTTATATAGAGTAAATACAGATGTGGTTATAGCTATTGTAAGAAAACCAAATGCCAAACTAAGTAGGATGCGTTTTTTGTCATTATGGGCTTTCACTTACTACACTATACTTCAAACTTTTCAGGTTTTGTACAGTCTGGGATGGAATCCAAGCACAAAAATTGAGGTTTATATAAATACCACGAGATTATAGTGTCGCAGGTTTAAGCAAAGTTGGTGTAGGTGTTGCTGACGTCGTCCAGTTCATCCAGCGCGTCCATGAGGCGTTCAATCTTGCCCTGGGTTGCCTCGTCGCTGACTTCAATCGTGTTGTTCGGTTCGTAGGACAAGCTGGCTTCAGAAACCTCCACGTTTGCGGCTTTGAGCGCATCACGGACCTTAGCCAGGTCACCTTGCACTGTATAGATCATGGTTTCGCCATCGTTTTCCTGCACATCTTCGGCACCTGCGTCTAGCGCAGCCATCATCAACTCATCACCGCCTCCTTTGGCTACGATTACACCCTTGCGGGTGAACTGGAAGGCTACGGAGCCCTTCTCGGCGATACTGCCGCCGTGTTTGGCAAAAGCATGACGGACTTCGGGATACGTGCGGTTTAGGTTATCGGTGGCGCATTCTACCAGGATTGCCACGCCGCCCGGGCCGTAGCCTTCGTACATGACTTCTTGCAGCTGCGCTGCGGATTTGTCGGCAACCCGGGCAATAGCCCTATCAATGTTGCTGCTTGGCATGTTGGCAGCCTTGGCTTTTTCTATGGCCATAGCCAGCGCAGAATTCATAGCCGGGTCGGTACCGCCACGGGCCGCTATGGCAATCTGATTGCCGATACGCGTAAAAACTGCGCCGCGCTTGGCATCGGTGATGCCCTTTTGCCTCTTGATTGTTGACCACTTCGAGTGTCCTGACATAACAACCTCATACTACTACGTTCGTATCGTTTATATCTGTTATCGTAGCATTTTTGCCCGCCTTTTGCCACCAGATTAGCGTAACTGCAACGATTAACGCATACATGCCTGCAAGCGTCCACGCGCCAATTGAAACTTGGAATGTCATGTTTGGAATACGCGAGACAAGATTGGCAGTATCAAGCAGGTACGTCAGCAGCCACTTGGCCGGCCAGGCCACCCAGCCCGCCAGTGCCGGTACCAGCATGCCGGCCAATCCTGCTATGAAGCTTAAAAGCATCGCCAGCGGAATAAGCGGTACTACCAGCAGGTTAGCCAGCAGCACCATGTAGCTCGAATCATTAAAAATATACAAAATAAGCGGCAGGGTCATTAACTGCGCCGCCATACTCTCTATGATGAGATTGGTGAAGGTGCTGGTCTTTTTGTCCTTAAACAGCCGCCGTCTGGCAAGCGGCGCGATCACCAGCACGCCAAAGAAGGCCAAGAACGACAGGTACCAGCCAATATCAGACCACAGATACAGCGGATTCCACAGTGCCGTGGCAGCGGCCGTCACCATTATAAGCACCATCGGTCGCACCACCCTGCCGTAGTACCATGCGCCAAGCGCAAGCAGGCTGATGATAGAGGCCCGCACGATTGATGGGCTGGCACCGGTCACCAGCAGAAAAGACAAGATCAGCACCGCCGCGCTAACCATCACCTGGAATTTAGAACGCTTGGCAAGCAGTCGGCGGGTTGCCCGCACCAGAATGGTCAAATTATAGCCCGATACAGCCACGATATGCGTCAGCCCTACCGCTGCCAAAATCTCCTGTGTGTTCGCCGGCAAAGTACTGCGCTGACCGATGAGAATACCCAGGCCAAACGAAGCCTGCGGCTCTGGCAATGCAGACTGCATGCCTGCCGCAAATTCGCGGGTTGTCCTATACGCAACCGATTGCGACCGCCCCGTTACCTCCAACTTGGCATAACTCAAGTAAGCCACGCGCCCGCCGCGGGCCGGATAAAATTTACCTGTCACCCGCACCTCATCACCGCGGTATACTGCCCTCTCACCAAATCCAGATACACCAATCTTGCCTACCAGCCTGCGCTGTTCTGGGTACTCAAGCCGCAAGGAGCCTAGATCAAATGCCAAGCTGGCCCGTTCGTCATACACCCCATCTGTTAGTGCCTTGCCAACCAAAGTAACCTGGTCTTTCTCTATCGTGTTCAAATAATTAACTCCGGCCATAAACTGCCCGCCCCGCCACCATCCCAAGCTAAAGCCGAAGAGCAAGACAAAATAGACAGATAATATCCTGGCGCGCCGGAAGCTTACCAGGCTCAAGAATGCAAAAACAGCGGGCCACCACCCGCTGATATCGGCCGCAAACCTTGCCCACCCAAGACCGGCCAGAACCGCTGCCCCGCACAGTATATACCGTGTGGTGCGGCGGTACCTGCGACCCATCACATGCACTCTTTTCTACTGAAAACTTTTCCTGCGGCACCGAGCAGCACGTTCGCTTCGCGGTGTATATACTTATACGCCTTGTCGCGAGAAGAGCTACCCGGCACACACAGGATAAAGCTTTCGCATACGAAAAGCTGCATGCGAGGGGTCTCTGTACGCCTCTCCATACCAGGCAATATACGCCTAAGTTTGGCAAACGCAAGCATAAGCAATACATTATCTACCGAACGTCAGCAATACAGCTCCTGCAATAATGAGCGCAAGGGAAGCAATCTTGGGCTTAGTTAGCTTCTCCCTTAAGATCACTATGCCTATCAGTGAAGCCATGAGGATATTGGTGCTTCTCAGGGCTGATACATACGCGATTGGACCTGATGCAACCGCAAGTAAGTAAGTGACGTAGGTCGTGCTTTGCAGTGCGCCTACTACGCCTAGCTGTTTTGCTAACGGCCGTAGCCCTACCGTAACCTTTTGTTTACTTATGCACATTGCTACAAATAAGGTAAGTGCTGCCCCCGTTGTACTGGCGAGACTGTAGAACATTGGATCTGAGGCCTGTATTGCCACCTTATCCAGGATGCTTACCAACGAAACAAGCAGTACCCCCGCCAGCATTGCACTGCTGCTTCTGTCTTCCCGGAAGGGCTGGAGCGGATGATGCAGGCGCCTGCCCTTAAGCCCTAGTGCATATATGCCTAGAACTGTTAGCATAACTCCAGCCGAAGCAACAGCTCCCGGCACCTCACCTAAAGTAAGCCAGGCTAAGAGCAAAGCGAACACCGGCCACAGGCTTTGCAATGGCAATACTTTTGAAAGTTCACCATCCTTTATAGCGTGCTTGTACAAAAAAGTGTTAAGCGGGTAGAACCCCACAGACACAATCAAAATCGGTAGCCAAAATGCAGTGCCCAGATCAAATGGGTTTAACATTCTATTGCTAAAGAGCACGATGGCTAAAAGGATTGGTATCGAAATACACTGTACCAAGAAGCCGTAGGTAAAGTGATGTAACTGGCCTATTAATTTCTTCTCAAAAGGGCGGCGAGTGGCCACCAGGATGGCACTAAAAAGTGCCCAAATAATCCACATTTATTTTCCTTCTTTTCGTGTTTAATTTGTTACTTACAAGAGATTTAGGACACAAATGTCCTCAATTTAACCCCATTTTAGCATAAGTAAAACAAAATGTCAAGAAATATGTTGAGGGCTTCTTTCTATACACGCAAACCCCACGCAGTAAGCAGATTGACTTTTTGCATCAAATAACAGATAATAACCCCTGTCATTTTGCAGTTTTCTGCAGCTACCCAATTTACCAAACCAAGCAGCTTGACTGCTGTTTGGCAAATTGAGAGGAGCAGGCTTGGCAAGATAGCCAACAATGACGGGCAAATTTATTTTGCCGGCAGTGTGGCTGTCTTGCCATCACACTGCGACGAGGGCCCATAGCTCAGCAGGTTAGAGCATCTGCCTTTTAAGCAGAGTGTCGTGGGTTCGAGTCCCACTGGGCCCTCCATATAAACAACGTCACCTTGTGTGGCGTTTTTTATATGGCATGGTTCAGCAGGTCTCGCACCGATGACACTCTGAAAGAGTGGAGTCGGGCGTTAATGTCCTGTGGACATTCACGTTTTCCTTGCTTGGCCGAGCGAAGATATTTATATCTGAGAGAGCAATATGACATGCGAGTCCCACTGGGCATGTCTAAGGGTTGTCGTTGCAAATCTACCTTTGATTTGCCGACAAGGCGAGTCCCACTGGGCCCTCCAAATCGATTATGTTTAAAGGGCCTTTTGGCTCTTTTTGTGTTAGCCTTAAGCTATATGTTATTTGATTTGCTGCTTGGTTTACTTGGACCCCTACTGGGGCTACTTGCTATATGGTTCTTGGGCAAGTCTAAATTAAGCCGTAAACAAAGAATCCTTGTTTTTCTTTTATCTGGATTAACATTCGTATTTTATGTAATTTTTGGATTGTTTGACTTTAGTCTTTATGCTGGTCCGGAGCTGAATTTCGGGGCATTTCAAATCTCATATGGGATAAGTGAATCCCTTTTTATTCTATTTCAAATAATTCTGCCCGTAATTTTAGGGATATTCTTGTTCTTTGCTCTAAAAAAATTTTCTTGGCTTAGAAGACTATTAGTTCCTGTAGTATTGGTATTGGCAGTTGGTTCTATAAACTACTTCCAAACGTACCGTGAACATGAATATAATCAACGTTACTGGGATTTTGAAGAGGGATTATATAACGACTGTTTAGGCTGCACAATGCTGTTGTAATAACATCCACAAAGGCCCTCGATATAAATAATGTCACCAGGTGGTGGAGTTATTTATTTGCTATAGTTACCTCATGCCCAAGAAAAATCCTGCCTTCAGCCAAAACCAGCTTCTGTTCCAAGAGCTGTTCATCGGCACGCTTATTTATGCCGTCGTACTTGGCTTCCTTAATGATTACACCTCCATCGTATATGCCAAAAGCTTCTCGACTATATTTTATGCCTCAGTTGTGTTAGAGGTACTCACCTATCTTGCCTTTAAACTAAAAGGCGCCATCATAGCCAGGCTTACCGGCCGCCAAGGGGCTGGCTACAAATTATTGATGTTCTTTTCGGTGTGGTTGGTTATGTTCCTGTCTAAATTCGTATTTGTCTGGGTTATCGACATAATCTTTGGTGACAACATCACTATCAACGGCTTCTTTGGCATCCTGGCCGTAGTCCTAAGTGTCACAATCGTCCACAAGCTTGCCATAAAGTTGTTTAAATCCCTGGGTGATGACGTTACTTAGATAAATCCCTGCTTTTTCTTGGCATTATCTGCAACAAAGGTGTATAATATAGCCTTCAGCAATAGGGGTGGATAGGCATGAGCTCTAAGATGGAGCTATTAGAGATTCACTCGTCCAAATTACGCGTTATTTTAGGCAGCATGATCATCGTTGCCGGCTTTGTCATACTCTCAGTACTGGTCAGCTCGTTCAATACGAACAAAGCCGTCATTGCCATGCCCGCAGCAGGCGAGGCCGCCTCGTTGCAGCCATACGGCGGCCCCAACACCGTCGCCAGCGGCCTGGCTGACATGGCCGGTGTCACCGCTAATGCCATAGACTCAACCGAGCACGCCCTCACCAGCAGCTTTACCGCATCCATATCAGTCACAGCAGGCAGCGCACGGGCGCTGGCCGCCGGTACAGTTATCGCGGCTAAGGCTGCCGGACGCGTTTCATACCGGGTGCTTACGGTAGCTGCTTCGGCCGCCGCGAACACCGTCATCTTCGTTGTTCATGCGCCCATCAAGGCCGTCGGCTGGGCCGCGCAGACGCTCAGCTCCAGTTCTGTCGCCAGGCCTGCAGATAACTCGCAGGTACCGGTTATAGATACCCAGCTGGCCACCCTCTACCCAAAAGACGGCACAGCCCTGCAGGAGCATATCGAGGAATTAGTAGCCGCCCAGGCCGGTACACCTGCCGCCTGGCCAATTAACGGCCGCGTAACCACCCTGTTCGGCGTGCCGCACCGCCCCTACCAAGACACGCACACCGGCCTGGATATCAGCAGCGGCCAGCGCTCGGGCATCACGCTTATCAAGCCGTTCCGCCCCGGCACCGTAACCAATGTTGTCAGCTCCAAATACGGGCTGGGCAACCATGTGGTTGTGGATCATGGCAATGGCCTGACATCGCTATACGCACACATGTATTCCATCTCCGTATCGGCCGGCCAAACCGTAGAGGCCGGCACTACGCTTGGCCTAGAGGGTTCCACAGGCGTTTCCACGGGCACGCACTTGCACTTTGAGATCCGGCAGGACGGGCGTGCCATGGACCCGCGCGATTATATCGCCGGCCAACCGTAAGCGTTTCCCTATACAAATCGCGTACAAAACGTAAGCTAAAGGCAGCAATAAACAAGAAACTAGCCCGTGAAACAACGCCCGCAGCCTAGGAAACATCACACCCTGATATGCTCTTTAAGTTATGGCTGATTAGAGCTGGCGGAACGGGGCATTTCTGAGTGTGACGTTTCTAGTGCCTGCCTTTTTTGTGCTTGCGGTCCAGGGGCTTCTTGGCGGTCATGAGTACCAGCACCAGGCTGGCTACCAGCCCAAGCACCACGATAATATCCTGGTACTGCAGTAATAACGCCCAGGTCTGGGTATTGGCCAGCGCGCCTTCGGTACCGTCAGACAGTTCTGGTGCGACAAAGATCGCGCCCAAAAAAGCCGTGGCCACAGCAGGAATGAAGGCCAGCGGCAGCAGGGATTTCTTTAGATGAAAGCGCAGCATCACCACGCACACCAACAGCGGCACGAACAGCAGCAGAATGCGCACGATGTTGGCAGAGGTATCCAGCCCGCTGGTCAGCGAGCTGGCTATGAGCGCGCTATTGGCACCGGAAGAACCAAGCAGTACGCTGCCGGCGCACAGCGCCAAGAAGCCAATGGCGGTATTAGTACGGAGCAGTAACATTATCAGCACCGCGGCGGCCATGGCGGCCAGCAGCACGTATTCAATCATAAGCGCATTATCTCATATCCCACACCGGCATATAAAATCTCGGCATGGCCAAAAATATTCTGCCGGTGTAGAATATGAGGGCTAGAATGAAAACTGTGTGCCCTTGCCCCAGCCTAGGGCCGCCGCCGTGCCGGCAGCCACCTCTAAGACATAATTCGCAGGCTCATCCGGGCAATAGGTTTCCTCAGGATAGCTTTCCGGCCTGGCATCAGCTTTGACGGTCACTATCTTCTTGTCCTTATCAAGCCAGATCATATCGATAGCAAAGCCCATGTCCTTCATCCAGTAACAGAAGGTTCCCGCCGTTTCATATGGGAACAGCATACCGCGGCTTTCACCCAGGCAGTCGCGGCCAGACAAGCCGCGCTGCTTGGCAGCGGCTTCACCGGCAACTTCAGCCAGCAGGCTGGTATCACCAGACTTTATTTTTATAACTTCAAGGCCCGGATCGGTCTGGCAGACGGATGGCGCATCGGCGCGGTCTCTCATAACAAACAGTGCCGCAGCCAAACTACAAATTAGGACTAGTCCTATGGCGCCAAATACCAGCCCGTGCTTACGCGCCGACGCGGTCTTTGCGCTGTCTTCCTTTTGCGTTTTGTTCGACGTATTCGATAATCTTTTCTGCCACATTGCGTCCGGTAACTTTCTCGATACCAAAGCCCGGGCTGGAGTTTACTTCTAGCACCAGCGGACCGCGGTCTGAACGCATTATATCAACACCGCAGATGCTAAGCCCCATAGCTTTGGCGGCTTTCTGCACGGTTTTTTTCTCATCATCGGTCAGTTTTATCATGATACCTTTGCCGCCCTGGTGCAGGTTGGAACGGAAGTCATCGTCCAGCGATTGGCGTTTCATGCTGGCAACTACTTTGCCGCCGACTACAAAGGCACGGATGTCTTGTCCGGCGGATTCCTTAACAAACTCCTGCAGTAAGATGTTGGTACCGTCGTCGTCCATGACATAAAAGGCTTGCATGACAGACTTGGCGGCCTTCTTGGTCTCGGCCAGCACCACGCCGTTACCATGAGTGCCGCGGGCCAGCTTGATAATGACGGGATAGCCGCCCATATCGTCAATCAGATCCTCGATATCGTTAATAGAACGGGTAAAGACCGTCTTAGGGATACCCACACCAGCGCGGGCCAGCAGCTGGATAGAGCGCAGCTTGTCACGCGAACGCGTGATGGCGATAGAGCTGGTAGTAGTAGAAATGCCCTGCATCTCGAACTGGCGCACGATAGCCGAGCCATAACGCGTCATGTTGGTAGCGATGCGCGGGATGATGGCGTCATAATGCCCCAGCGTCTTGCCCTTATAGCGTACGACCGGGTTGCTCTGCTCGATGGCCGCGTGGCAGTTCTTGTACTTGATAACGTCTACGGTGTGGCCGCGTTTCTCGGCTTCTTCGACGAGACGCTTGGTAGAATAGTTGGCATTGCCATTAGAAAGAATTGCTATCTTCATTTTGAGCGGCCTTTCTGCTGCGACTGCAGCTTGGCTGAACGCGCCTTCTCGGCTGCCTTCAGCGGAGTGCCTACTTTGACATCAACGATAAATTTACCTCGTAAAACATTGCGGCCCACCAGGGCGGGATACGTTAGGGCAGAGCGGTCCGCTAGGGTTAGTCTAGCACGTATACGCTTGCCGCCAATACAAATCAAAGTACGTATCTTGTAGCGCAGCTCGGCTTGGCCGTTAGAGCTCGCTACCATGCCAAGGCTGTAGTCCTTGAACACTACTGTAACGCCCGTATAGCAGGGGTGGCCTTTGCCAAATAGTACCGCCTCTAAGCGGCCGTCTTTTTCACGCACCGAAGAAGCCCAGAGCGCGCTGGTTTGGGCTCCGGTGTCAATACGCGCATGCAGATCGCCTATGCCCAGTCCTGGGAAAGAGACTATTTCTACGCGGCCGATTATGACTTTGGTGTTATTATCCATAACATTCTAAATTATAGCATATTTTAACTATTTTTTCAATACCTTTTTTGCTTACGCTTGTGTTACCTTTAAAGCAATGAGACTAGCCGGTACCGTGCGCCAGTACTACCTGGATAACTTCTCCGCCCTGCCCCCTGACAAGCAGTTCCATTTTGCTACCCGTCTGAGCGCCTGGAGCCAGGACGCTGACTGCCTGCAGCTGCTGGAACAGCTCAAACCTAACATTATGCCGCCCGACACCCCTGTCAAGGACGTCCTGCAAGGCATCATAACTAATCTGCCAGAGACGCCGATCAACGCGCACAAAGCCCGCGCGCCGTTTTTTGCCAAATACCCTGACTTGCGCGGCCTGATGCTGGCGTTGTTTCGCGTGCGCCACATGCTGTATGTCTATGGCTTCGATGCCCGCCAGGTGCTAGCGGATATCAAGCCGTACGATGAGCTGCACGCTCTCTCGCAAGCGCTCATCCAGGACGAGGAAGCCATGCGCACGCTGTCTACTTATGCCATAAACTACATCTATCTGGTCGAGCATATCCTGTATGATGTCCACAGCGGTATCATAAACCTTGATGTACTCTATAAATTAGGCGGTGCCTACGACACCGAGGACAAGGACCAGATCATGCTGCTAATCTATCTTTACACCCACTGCATCATCGGCGAGACCAATTATTACCAGCGCGCCGTAGCACGCGCCCGTAAAAATGGCTACATGAGGATGCTGCTCAGGCTAGAGGACCTGCTGAAGCAGCATTTTAAGGACGTGAACCTGGATAATAAGCTGGAGTTCCTGGTCTGCTGCCGTATCCTGGGACATGACACGCCGCTGTCCGGGACCATCCACAGCGAGTGCCGCAGCTCCGTCAGCCCCGCGGGCAACTTCCTGATAGATACCGTTAATGACGCCGGCCAAGCTAGCAAGACATCCTTCGCCAGCTCAGAGCACCGCAACGTGCTGTTCATCATGAGCGCGACCGATTACCCGCACCCTGGGTAGCGGGCTACAACGAGTTAAAGAATTTGCCAAGGGCCTGGGCTTTTTCGTCAATGAAAGCGCCGCTCATCAGCTGCGGCTGGGAATTAACTTCTAAGAAGTAGAACTTGCCGGTATTTTTATCGGCCAGCAAGTCTACGCCTGCAATGGTCATGTCCAGATGCTCCATTATCTTGCGGGACTGTGTGATAACCTCATCCGGCACTTCGCCGTTTGCTAAGACAGCCGAGCCGCCCTGTGAGGTGTTATTAAGGTGCGAACCGTTTGCGGCCGAGCGGCCGATAACCAGCACTTCGCCGCCGATGATAAGCACGCGGTAATCATTGTCATTAGGCACGAAGCGCTGCAGTACGAAGCGCTTGCCTGCCGACTTGGCGGCTATCTCGCTTGCCTCAAGCATGGATTTGACCAGGTAGTTATCGTTGCCGTGGGCGCCGTAGGCGGCCTTCATGATACATGGGAAGCCAAAGGGCAGCGGAGCCTTTCCGGTTAGCACTGCGGGGGTAACCAGTACGGTGCAGGCCACCGGCAGGCCAAGCTCAAAGAACTGCACGGCCTGCATCAGCTTGGAAGAGTCGCGGAAGCCGGTGTAATTATTTATTACGGGTACGTTTTTGTGCGTACCATAGCTGCTGATGGTCTTGACGGTATCGAACATGTTCCTAAATCCCTTGCCGCGGATAAGGATAAGATCGTAATCTGCGATGTCGCAGGCGTGGCGCGAATCGTAGATGCTGAAGGTATCGTCGCCGACTGCGATGATCAAATCATCTATGAGCGTAAACTTGATACCGCCGCCTTTAGTGCTGTAACTTAGAGCCTTATCAAAAAAAGCGGCGTAGTCGCCGTAGTATTGTTCCGGGGTCCCGGACGTTTCTTTGTTGCCGATAAGTAAGATGTTCATTAGTTTACAATGGCATATTTTTGCTAATTAAGCGATACCATCCTAGGAACCAGCGTTGCTGACGCGCATGTACACCAGTACGATAACGGCTATAAGGATGGCGAGCAGGCAGATTATCATTGTGAAGAACCCGCTCTCGTCCTGCTTAAGAGATCTCATAGTTGCCTGTATTATGGCACAAAATGCCTAAGGTTTAAATGTTAGCAACACTATTGCTGTGCCTTAACATACTCGGTAATGGCTTTTGCAACTTGGCCATCTGGTTTTAGGTTCTCCCAAAACTCTACCTCCTTGCGCTCTATGTACATGATGTCTTCGGGGCCATGCAATTCGTTTCCAAGCTTTGTGAGTGATATATTTTCAGTGTCTTCGTCGCGGAGATAGTAAATATCAGTTAGCGTTATTTGATTATCTGATATCTTAGTAATTATACCGAAATAAACTGAGCCGCTTTTCAGAAATACCGCCTGGTACTGATCTTTTTTAATGTTGGCCTCGCCAGTGGTCTCTTTACGCTCCTCAAGCTCTTTGCTTAGCTCTGAAATTTTACTGTCTTTGCTGGCTGCGTCATTCTCAAGAGCCAAAACTTTTTTGTTTGATTCTTTAGATTTGCTTGCCTCGGCCTGCCACAAATAGACAAAACCGCCAAGAGCAGCAATCATTACAATAAACGGGATTATTACTTTGATATTAAGTTTTTTAGTGCTTTTTACGGGTAGATTATTTATAGGAACGTTAATTTGAGGGTTCATGCTGCCTAATATTATGAACTACTGCTGGCTGTTTTCCTAACGGAAGAAGCCCTTTTTGCCGCCTGGGGCGGCCTTGAACTGTTCTAGCAGGGCAACCTGTTCGCGGCTCAAATTCTGCGGGGTTTCGACGTTGATGGTAACAATATGGGCGCCGCGGGTACTGCTGCGCAGATGCGTAACGCCGTGATTGCTCAGCTTGAAATCAGTGCCGCTCTGGGTACCGGCTGGCACCTTCATAGTAACGGGGCCGTCTACGGTAGCTACCTCGATATCAGCACCAAGGGCGGCGTCTATCATGCTGATGGTTTCTTCGGACAGGATAAGATCGCCCTCACGCGTGAATTGCTTGTGGGCTTTGACCCGGATATTAACGTACAGGTCGCCGCGCGGCGCATTGGCCAACGCCTCGCCGTGTTCGCGCAGGCGGATGGTGGCGCCATCGTCTATACCGGCCGGAATCTTCAGCTTGACCTCTTGGTTCTTCGATTTAGTACCCTTGCCTTTACAAACCGTGCAGGCCTTATCTGGTACTTTGCCCGTGCCCTGGCAGGTCGGGCATAATACCGCCTGTTGGATATTGCCAAAGATGGTGCGCGTGACGTTCATCATTTGACCTGAGCCTTTGCAGGTGCCGCAGCTTTTCATTTCATAGCCGGGCTCGGCGGTAGTGCCCTTGCAATGCTCGCAGCTGTCTTCCATGACCATGTTCAGCTCGACCTCGGTGCCGAAGACAGCTTGCTCGAAGGTGATGACGACATCGGTCTCGACATCGCGGCCGCGCTTGGCCCGGCCGCTGGTACGCTGGCCGCCGCCGAAGAAACTGCCAAAGATGTCGCCCAAGCCTAAATCACCAAAGTCAAAGTGGACATTCTGGCCATTGCCGCCGTAGCCGCTAAAGCCGCCGAACGGATCCGTGCCTGCATTGCCGCCTACGCCGGCGTGGCCGAACTGGTCATAGCGCTGGCGCTTCTTGTCATCCTTGAGCACCTCGTAGGCTTCATTGACCTCTTTGAATTTGGCCTCGTTGCCGCCCTCTTTGTCGGGGTGGTACTCTATGGCTTTCTTGCGGAAGGCCTTCTTAATCTCATCAGCCGAAGCGCCCTTGGAGACACCTAAGACTTCGTAATAGTCGCGTTTTTCACTCATAAATCAATACAACTAGTTTAGCACTTTGTGCCCTAGAGTGCTAGCAATTGGCGCCATGCAGTACAAGCCCGTTTGCCGTCTGCATGGCCGATGACAAGCCCGGTGTTTTCTTCGCTGGCCCCTTAATGCGGCCCGGATATACTATTTATCCTTGGCTTCGTCTACGACTTCGCCTTCTACCGGCTCGTCTTTGCTTGCCCCGTCAGGATTTTTCGAATTCTTATCGGGGTCTGCGTCTTGGTTCTTACTTTCATCTTTGGCCGCTTGCTCGTACATCCGAGCACCGATAGGCATCAGCTTATCACTGAGTTCCTTGCCCGCGGCTTCCAGCGCGGCGGAGTCTGCAGCTTCGTCTGTGCTCACCTTTTTGGCAGCTTCGACAGCTTCGTCCAGAGTTTTTACATCTTCTTCGGAAATTTTGTCCTTGTTATCGGTTTTTAGTTTCTCGGCCTGGTAGATGGCGCTATCCAGTTGGTTGCGGGCATCTACAGCCTCGCGCTTCTTCTTGTCTGCCTCGGCATTGGCTTCGGCGTCCTTGGCCATCTTTTCGACTTCGTCTTTGCTTAGGCCCGATGAGCCCTGGATGGTGATGCTTTGCTCTTTGCCAGTGCCTTTGTCTTTGGCGGTAACGTTCAGGATACCGTTAGCGTCCAGATTGAAGGCTACTTCGATCTGCGGTACACCGCGCGGAGCTGGCGGAATACCGTCCAGCACAAAGCGGCCCAGACTCTTGTTGTCGGCGGCAAATTCGCGCTCGCCCTGCAAGACATGGATTTCTACTTGGTTCTGATTATCAGCTGCAGTAGAGAACACCTCTGACTTGCTGGTAGGGATGGTGGTATTGCGCTCAATCAGCTTGGTGCTGACAGCGCCCATGGTCTCGATACCAAGGCTTAGCGGCGTGACATCCAGCAGCAGCACGTCCTTGACATCGCCCTGCAGCACACCGCCCTGAATAGCCGCGCCAATAGCGACAACTTCGTCAGGATTAACACCTTTCATCGGATCTTTTCCAAAGATCTTTTTGACCTGTTCGACAACAGACGGCATGCGGGTCATGCCGCCCACCAGTACCACTGCGTCAATATCGGACGTGCTGAGGCCAGCATCCTTAAGAGCCTTCTCGCATGGCTCGCCCGTCTTGGTGATGAGGTCGCCGACCAGGCTCTCTAACTTGGCCCGTGACAGCTTGTGCTCGAAGTGCTTGGGGCCATCGGCATCGGCGGTCAAAAACGGCAGGTTGATATTGACCTCGTTGGCGGTAGACAGCTCAATCTTGGCCTTCTCGGCCTCATCGCGCAAGCGCTGCATGGCAGCGTTGTCACCGGTTATATCCAGGCCGTGTTCTTTCTTGAACTCGTCAGCGAAATAATTAACAATAACGCGGTCAAAGTCGGCACCGCCCAGGTGCGTATCGCCGTTGGTGCTCTTTACTTCAAAGACACCGTCGCCCAATTCCAGGATGGAGACATCAAAGGTACCGCCGCCAAGGTCGTAGACGGCAATCTTTTCGTCACGCTTGCTGCCCTTGTCCAGGCCATAAGCCAATGCGGCGGCAGTTGGCTCGTTTATGATGCGCTTGACCTCGAGGCCGGCAATCTTGCCGGCATCTTTGGTAGCCTGGCGCTGTGAGTCATCAAAGTATGCCGGCACGGTAATGACGGCTTCGGTAACGGGCTGGCCCAGGAAGCTCTCGGCATCGGCCTTGAGCTTGCCCAGAATCATGGCGCTGATCTCTTCTGGTGAATATTCCTTGTCGCCCATCTTCACCTTGACGTGGTTGCCGGACTTTACAATTTCGTAGCCCATCAGCTTGAGATCACGCTGGACCTCTTTGTCCGTAAAGCTGCGGCCAATCAGACGCTTGACTTCATAGATGGTGTTCTTAGGGTTGGTAACCTGTTGGCGGCGGGCCAGCTGGCCTACCAGACGCTCGCCGTTCTTATTGACAGCCACGACCGAAGGGGTAGTGCGGGCGCCCTCTGAGTTAGTGATAATCTCGGCCTTGCCGGACTGCATGGCAGCCATGGCGCTGTTGGTGGTACCTAAGTCTATACCAATGATTTTACCCATATCTTGACGCTTCACTTATGAGACAAACCTACGGTTTTTCTCATCGCGCGGGGCGCAGGCAGAGCCTGACGCTCTGGCTGCTCTTTTCCCTGCGCGGGAATGGAAGCTCTCCTTTCTTTATTAGCTAGCAAAGTACACATTAGAGTGCTAAATACATGCTAGCATAAATAAAATTAGCACTCAAGCACTATGAGTGCTAATTTTCCAGTTTTCTTAGGTTTTTTGTTTAATTGTCTGGCGCGCGCATCAGACGGGCCTGATGAATACGCTCTGCTACATGGGCTATGAAAGACTGGTCAAAAGTAAGTGCCTTTACGCCGCCTTCAAGGTACGCATTATAATCATCAATTGAAAGCATTAACCCCTCTTGGCGGTGGCGTAAGATAACATCCGGGCTGACCCCGGCCGCAACCACGATTAGCTCGAAGCCTTGGGCGCGGCTTAACCCGGCATCTTCGGCATCTTCGGCATCTACGGGTGCAGGAAAGGCATGGTCAAGAAAATGAATACGGCGGAAAGCCTCAACCAGACCGGCATCATAATTAACAGGGGTGGGTTCTGTGTTGCTCATATATTCTCATTATACCACTAATGCTTACCTGTGTCAATGTCAAACTGCTTCAGATTTTCCACACCAGAATTGTTTGAATCACCGAAGTTATATTGCGAAAAAACATTAATTCTTGTGCCAACGGGTTTATCGTACCCCTGGATTATCCTCGCACCCGGACCATGGCGTGGCGGATAACTTCGCCGCCCAAGACGTATCCGGCCTGGAGCTCTTCGCTCACCACTTCATCGCCTTCGCCTTCTTCATGGCTGACGGCTTCGTGAAAATGCGGGTCAAATGGCTCATTGACGGTCTTGATACGTTCTACTCCAAGCCTGGCCAGCGTGTCCTCGAACTGCTTGACGACACCTTTGACACCTTTAATGTAATCATTGCCCTCTAACTCTTTGGGGACATGCTTAAGCGCGCGCTCATAGTTGTCTATAACGGGCAGCAGCTCTTTGACTACCGACGCTTTGTAGAAAGAGCCGAGCTTAACACGCTCTTCCTCTGAACGGCGGCGCACGTTCATAGCATCGGCGCGCTCGCGCTGCAAGGCTTCGGTGAGCTGGGCGATCTCGGCGGCCAGATCTTCGGCAAGCTGTTGTTGGTCGTGCTGCTTCTTGGTCATAAGGGGCTTATTCCATTTGTGAACAGTGATAAGGCACCCGCTTTGCGGGCACGCAGAATGTAGTCTTCATGCAGGCCGTCCTCCTGGCAAATCTTATGCAAGTCTACCACGGCCGGGCTGGAATCCTCTTCACCAAAGGCTTGGTCCAACCAAAAAGCTTCGGCAAAATCATCCGCTAAACGCTGGAAGAGCTTGGTTTCAAACGGGTTATCAGACATACATCGCCTCCTCTAGCACGCGGCCGGCATGAGCTACCAGGCCCGTGACATCACGGTAGCTCTGGCGGGTGGGGCCAAGTACGCCGATATAGCTGCGGTCTGAGTACGGTGAACGGAAGCGGCTGATGATAAGCGAGCAGCCGGCGCCGCGGCCGATGGGGTTCTCGCGGCCGATATAAACGCTGAGCGGGTCGTTTGGAGCAGTCTCACGCAGCCATGGCTCGAGGTTATCAAGCAAGCGGGCGACTTCTTGCACCTGGCTGGGATGCACGAATTCGGGCTGGCCGAACAGGTTGCCCAATCCCGCCATGTACAGCTGATCGCCGATGGTAGCCAGGCCGAGATTGTGGGTCAGCTCAACCAGCGTATCAACAGCGTTACGGATAGTTCGCTCCGAATTGCCGCCGTGCAGGACACGAGTGGCGATGGCTTTTTCGCCACGGCGTTCATCGGCCGATGGCGTCTGTTCTGAGATGTGATTAACATAAAAGCGGTAGCCTTTGTCAGACGGCACCCGGCCGGCGCTGGTGTGCGGCTGGCTGATGTAGCCCAGACGCTCCAGTTCGGCCATCTCGGCACGAATAGTCGCACTCGAGACACCGAACAACTTGGCTAGCAGATTGCTGCCGACAGGGCTGGCGACTTCGGCGTACTGCTCCACAATGGCAAGTAATATGGCTTGCTGGCGGGTAGTCATGATACCGCTATTTTAGCACTCAAAGACGCTGATTGCTAATAGGAAAACTATTCGCAGCCCATTCGTGCGCGAATGCACAGACGAATGGGACCTCTGGATAGGTTTTCCTATCGCGCAGGTAAATCAAAGATTTGTCCGGCTGTCCTTTCCAAAAAAGTAGATACAAATAAAACCGTAGTGAATCCGGATTATATTTGTGCTTTTATTGGCCTGCTGGAGCGCGGAATTCTATGTAGCTATCTTCGCTGGCCGTCAGATCGCCTTTGATTATCTTCACCAGTTCCGGATTAATAACCTGGCCCGCCTCGGCCTCGGCGGATATGCGGTCAGTATCGGCAATGGATTGGTCTATAGCTTTGGGTATGAATGCTGCCACAAGCAATAGGGCGCTGGCAAACAGCGCAACTAGAGCGAGCCGGTTGCGGCCTACGACATCTTCGTAGTGCAGTTCGAAACCGCCGGTGACTGCTTGGGCCCCATGTTTGTCTTCGCGGCGTTTGTAGCCACGCCTAAGGATAGGCATGAGCGTATTATACAATATCAGCGCTTCAGGCGGCCTGTTCGAAAAAGTCCTGGATCTGCGCCATTAACAAACCGGCGTGTTCGCGGCCGTGACGCTGCTTTTCCTCATCTGGGGTGCGGCCATGTGCAAGTTCGTCAATTGCCTCTGAAGCCTCATTAATCTCGTTGTTGATAACGAACTGGAAATAATCGGCGCCTAAACCAAAGGCAATTTCGCGGTGAGCGCTGCGCAGGCGGCGGCGAAACTCCTGGTGGTCCATCTGGCCGCGGCTATTCAGCCGCTGCATCCATATATCGAACGCCGGCGGCAGCAAGAAAACGAACAACGCGCCCGGCAGATAGCCGTGCACGTGGTCTGCGCCGTCTATATCTATCTCGGCCAGGGCAATCTTGCCGGCGCCGCGGGCCGTGCGCAGCTCTTCCATGCTAGTACCGGATACCTGTTGCTCATGGATGATGGCAGCTTCGAGATACTCGCCGTTCTTGAGCCCGTTGAGCATGTTGGCCTCGGTGTCAAACCAATATTCAACACCATCCCGTTCCCAGACGCCGTTGTTTTGGCGCGGATGGCGGGTGGTATTAGAGACTATGAAATGATAGTTGCCGGTCTTTTGCAGTATGCCTACGGCTGTGTTGCGGCCGGCGGCGGTGGGGCCGACCAACAGCACCATGGGCGTGTCTTCCATGAGGCGGATATTTTGCTCGCTGGGACGGTAGTGCTCTAAAACTACAGCAAAATCGTCCAAGCGCTCCAGCCGGTTTTGTTTTTTCATGTATAGATTATATCTGTTAATAAGAATAAATAACAGCTTTAGCTGTATCCGCTTTTTTTAGAAAGAGCAGTCCGGGCAACCGGCTATTGACCCAATGAAACCTGCTTTATGCGGCAGGATGAGAAACCTACCCATGGGGCCCCAGCCCGGTAGTAGGCCGTCGCTCAGTTCTGCAAGGCAAAACAAAGTATTTTTCTGGAAAAACTACTAGCGACGGCTCACAACCGGGCTGGGGCCGCGAATGGTTTTCTCGGTCTTACTATCTTATGGCTTTTTGCAATTGTTCTAACAATATGTTGGCGCTGGTCCGGGCGCGGGCTGAATCGGTGTGATCAACCTGGCCGTTGGCAATCTGGCGCATGGCTTCCACAGTTTTAGGCAGATCGTCATTAACAATAAATATGTACTGGGGATTACTGAGTGCGATAGTAAGCGACTCTTTTGCTTCCATAAGACGTGCCTCCAGGTCTTTCTCGTGATGTGAGGCGATGCGGCGCATCCACTCGGAATTACTGGGCGGTATGATATAGATCGGCGCGACCGAGCCAAAGCCTATAGACATAAAGCGCGGCATGGAGCTTGCGATGATAGACATGACGCAGACGCCGGAGCCAGGAAAAGACGATACTTTGGTGCCGTAAAACTCCGTATCGCGCTCGATGACGAACTGCACGAACTCGCCGCGTTCGACTTCTTCTAACAATGAGTGCAGATCGGAGCGGAAATTGTAGTCACGGCCATGAACTTCACCCTCCCGCGGGGCGCGGGTGGTATCGCCAACCACAAATGGCAGGCCGGTCTGGCGGCTCACGGTTGATTTGCCGGCGCCGGTAGGGCCCACGACGGCAAGCAGGTTAATGTGCGATACCTGTCTGATAACATCCGGGTTGGGCCGGTAAGTCATCTGCAATGATCTCAGCCTGTCTATGACTGTTTGTTTCTCTGTTTCCATGTTACTGGAATTGTACCAGTTACGACTTGAAAAGCATAAGGTATTCGTCAATGAGCGCAAGAGATTAAATCAGTGATGCATGGCTGTCGAACAAGCGAGGAACGTAACCGAGCCGTATTTTCATACGGTAAGAGCGTACCGCGGCTTTTCGGCGGTCAGGCGCACTGATTTAATCTCTTTTGAGCATAACCGTGAAGGCTTCGGCGGGGATGTCAACTTTGCCAAATCTTTTAAGGCGCTCTTTACCCTTCTTCTGTTTGGCCAGGACCTTCTTTTTGCGGGAGACGTCACCGCCGTACAGGCCGCTGGTTACGTCCTTGCGGTAGGCCGGGATGTCCTCGCGGGCGATAAAGCGCCCGCCGATACCGGCCTGCAGGGCCACTTGGAAATTTTGGCGCGGAATCACTTCTTTGAGCTTCTCGACTGTTTCGCGGCCCAGGCGCATGGCTTCGGTCTTGTGCGCCATAACAGACAGGGCACCCACCATGTCGCCGGCCACGTAAAAATCCACCCGCACCAGGTCTTCCTCGCGGTAGTCATGCAGCTCGTAGTTGAACGAGCCGTAGCCCGAGGTGGCGCTTTTGAGCTGGTCATAAAAATCGGTCAGCAGGTTGGCAAGCGGTGCCTCGAATGTAACTAGCGCCAGCTGCGCATCCACAAAGCCTAAGGATTTTTGCACGCCGCGCTTTGAAACGATAAGCTGGATAACCGCACCAACGTAATCCTTTGGCACGACAATCTCGCCCTTTATCCATGGCTCGGCGATACTGGCAATTTTGGCGGGATCAGGCAGGGCAGCAGCGGATTTGATATCCAGCTCCTCGCCGTTCAGCAGCTTGACGTGATAATCGGTACTCGGGTTGGTAATGATGAGGCTTAGGCCGTACTCGCGCTCCAGGCGCTCGCGCACGATATCCATGTGCAGCAGGCCCAAGAAGCCGGTGCGCACGCCAAAACCTAACACGGGGGAATTTTCGGGTTCGTACTGCAGGGCAGAGTCACTGAGGCTTAGTTTTTCTATGGCGTCTTTAAGATCGTTATAAAATTCGTTGCTTTCAGGAAATATGCCGGCATAGACAAATGGCTGGACATCGCGGTAACCGGGCAATGGACTGGTAGCCGGTGATTTGGCCAGGGTGACCGTGTCGCCCACTTTGGCCTCACGCGTGCTTTTGAGGTTGGTGACGATGTAGCCAATTTCGCCGGTTTCCAGGCTGTTGGCAGGGGACATGTTGGGATTAAGACTCCCCACCTCCAACGCGATACCGTTGGCCTTTGAGGATACCATGCGGATTTGGTCGGATTTGGCGATCCGGCCGTCGACCACACGGACGTACAAAATAACGCCACGGTAATCATCGTAATAACTGTCAAAAATCAGCGCCCTGCTAGAGGCCAGGCCTCTAGCGTCACCGCTGGGGCAGGGGACGCGTTCTACTACCCTATCCAGCACCGCCCCTACGCCCTGCCCTGTTTTGGCCGAGATGTGCAGGATATCTTCTTGCTTGC
>JBATRZ010000054.1:0-28015 GCA_049292975.1 Saccharimonadales bacterium (SeqCode)
CCCATGGCCTTAAGCGCAAGGACACCGTTTATATCGGCGATGAGACCCGCGATATCCAGGCCGCACGCATGGCGTTTATCCGGGCGGTATCAGTAACTTGGGGCTTTAATACGCGCCGGATATTAGAAAAACAGCGTCCTGCCTACCTTATCGATACTCCAGAAGAGCTGCTAAGTATCAGACTGAAGGAGCCGGCATGAGTCCCGCTAGAACTCAAAAGATTACCGCACATACATTAACGGTTGAAGTATGCTGTGTAGTTTCAGACGGGTACAAACTTGTAAGAATAAGTGAGTTCTAACTGGATGAAACTGCACCGCTTTTATATTAATCCGGACACGGCCGAGCTAGAGCGCACCTTCTGGCTGCACGACGAGCGCCTACGCAATCAGTGGACAAGGGTGCTCCGCTACCGCGAGGGCGACCAGGTAGTGCTATTTGACGGCGTAGCAGCGGAGCGCTTATACAAACTGGCCCGGATCGAGCCCGATGCCGTGCAGCTGGAACTGATCACCGAGTTTGAGCGTACGTTGCCGGACAGGCACGTTTATTTGTTCTTCAGCCTGCTCAAGAAAGACAAAAATGACTGGGTACTGCAAAAATGCACCGAGCTGGGCGTGCGCAATTTCGTGCCCATCCTGGCTGATAGGTCAGAAAAGACAGGCTTCAATCTGGAGCGTGCCGGGAAGATAGTAATTGAGGCAGCCGAGCAGTGCGGCCGCAGCGACATCCCGCAGGTGCGCGAGCCGCTGGCGCTTGATACCGCGCTGGCCGATTATAAGGGTAAGGTCGATTTGTTCGTCGCAGACGAAACTCTATCAACTATTAACTATCAAACCTCAACTATTAAAAATCCCATAGGGATTTTTATAGGTCCCGAAGGCGGCTGGACGGAGGCTGAACTCAAGCTGTTCGCGCAAGCCGGGGCAGGGCACTTCCATCTTGGCAGCCTGACTTTGCGGGCCGAAACCGCCGCCGTCGCCGCAGCCACCAGACTGTTCTCTTGACAAACATAAGCAATTACGCTATAATTTGACTTAATCTTTTGCTCGTATTGAGCCTTAAAATCCTCTAGAATAGAGTCCATGGGATATTGGCAGGAACGGAGTAAGCCTTACGAGGTGGGGCAGAAAACGCCCTTTAAAGTCTCGCGCAGCAAAATCGAGCTGTTTATGCAGTGCCCGCGCTGTTTTTGGCTGGATGTGCGGCTTAAGATTACGCGGCCCAGCAGCCCGCCGTTCAACATCAACAAGACGATAGACGAGCTATTTAAAAAAGAGTTTGATACGTACCGCGCCAGCAAGAAACCTCATCCATTGATGATTGAGTCCGGCGTGGATGCGACGCCGTTTGACCACGAACAGTTGGATGCCTGGCGCAACACCTTCGTAGGTGTAACTACCGTGTACGAGCCGGCCAACCTGCATGTCTTTGGCGGTATCGATGACGTGTGGGCTAATGCGCAGGGCGAACTGATAGTGGTGGACTACAAGGCGACCAGCAAGGACAAAGAAGTCACCATAGATGCCGATTGGCAGATGTCTTACAAGCGCCAGCTGGAGGTGTACCAATGGCTGCTGCGGCGCAACGGCTTTGCTGTCAGCGACACCGGTTACTTTGTGTACACCAACGGCCGGATGGACCTGGACGGCTTTAATGACCGGGTGGAATTCCGCACCAAGCTGATACCGTACACTGGTTCTGCTGCCTGGGTGGAACCGACGCTAATGAATATGAAAGAGTGTATGGACGGCGATATGCCGGCCGTAGGCACGGCAGCCATGGGCGGCGAGTGCGAATTTTGCGCCTACGCGAAAAAGCGCACCCAGCTAACGCTTGAAGCGGTAAAAACCAAGAAAAAATAGCCAGAGTCTTCTATACTATATATATGATTGATATCCAGCTTGTCCGTGAGAATCCTAAGCTTGTCAGCGAAAAGGCCGTGCAAAAAGGCTACCCCGTTGATATCAACAGGCTGCTCAGCCTGGATAATGAACGCAAGGAACTGCTTGGCCAGGTAGAATCCATTCGCCAGCGGCGTAATGAGAACGCCGAAAAGATAAAAGGCGGCGGCCAGCCCGACCAAGCGCTGATAGATGAGGGCAAACTGATTAAGATTGAGCTTAATGAACGTGAGACATATCTAACCAGCATCGAGGCCGAGTATACCCATCTTTTGAAGAAGGTCCCCAACATGCCGCTGGATGACGTGCCGGTGGGGGCGAGCGAGGATGATAACCAGGTAGTCATGGAGTGGGGCGATAAGCCGCAGTTTGAATTTGAGCCTAAAAATCACGCCGGACTGGCCGAGGCCCGCGGTTGGCTGGACAAAGAGCATGCTGCCAAGGTCAGCGGCTCGCGCTTTGCGTACATTAAGGGCGACCTGGTAAAACTGCAGTTTGCGCTGATAAACTGGATAACCGATGTACTCACAGACACCGTTAAGATCCGCGAAATCGCTGAACAAGCCGGGCTGGAGGTAGACCACCGGCCGTTCACGCCGGTGCTGCCGCCGCTAATGCTTAAGACCGGCGTATTTGAGGCCATGGACCGCCTGGAACCCGCCGACGACCGCTATAAAATAGAGGGCGAAGAGCTGTGGCTGCAGGGCTCGGCCGAACACGTGCTGGGGCCGATACACGCCGGCGAAACCTTCTTACAAGCTGATTTGCCGGTGCGTTACCTGGGCTTTGCCACCAGCTTCCGTAAAGAGGCAGGCACCTACGGCAAGGACATGGAGGGCATCATCCGCATGCACCAGTTCGACAAGCTCGAAATGGAAAGCTTTACCACGCCGGAGGATGGACTAAAGGAGCACCTGCTGCTGATAGCTATTCAGGAATATATCTTACAGCAGCTTAAGCTGCCGTATCGTAAAGTAATGAAGTGCACCTATGATATCGGCAAGCCTAACGCCCGCGGCGTAGATATGGACGTCTGGTTGCCAGGCCAGGGCAAATACCGCGAGACGCACACCGCAGACTACATGACCGATTTCCAATCCAGGCGTCTTAAGACCAAAGTGAGGAGGGGTGATGACCTGTGCTTAGTACATACAAATGACGCCACCGGTCTGGCGTTAGGCCGCGGCATGGTTGGAATATTAGAGAATTACCAGACCGCTGACGGTTACGTACGGATACCGGACGTACTGCGCGGCTACCTGGGCGGCCGCGAACAGCTGTAGATAAATTAAAAGATAGAATAGGAGGACCTATGATACGAAAATTTGAAATCACCGGCGTTCACATCGACACGGATGAAAAGGTCAAAAAGTACGTCACTAAGCGGGTAGCCAAGCTCGAGAAATACATCCCCCGGCACGCCCGCGGCAGCGCCCACATAGACGTCAAGCTTAGCGAGAGCAAAAAACAGCGCGACAAGCAGTGCACCGCCGAAATTATTATCTATCTGCCCATGGAAACCCTAACCGCCAAGGAATCAACCATCAATCTCTTTGCGGCCGTGGATATTGTTGAGGCTAAGCTGCAGAACCAGCTAAAGAAATACAAGGACACCCATAACGACCCCAAGTTTTACCGCCGGCTAACCCAAAGATTCCGCCGCACCCACCCAAATGAAGTTTGACAATATTTCACAACACCAAGCTGCGGCTTTAAGGTGTTATTTTTGGCGGCCAGGTGCTACAATGGACCGTAGCTTATAACATGGGAATCTAGCTTGATGAACAACAAACTCTTAAAGCATTTACTTGGTGACCCGCAGATAAAAACCGTCAAGCGGTTGCGCAAGCGTGCCGAAGCAGTAAATAGCCTGGAGCCTAAATACAAAAACCTGACCGATGCCAAGCTGAGAGCCCAAACCGAGGTGCTCAAAAAACGCCTCGAGAAAGAATCGCTCGATACCATCCTGCCTGATGCCTTCGCACTGGTGCGCGAGACCGCCCGCCGCACGCTTGGCCAGCGGCACTTTGATGTCCAGCTGATGGGCGGCATGGTCTTGCACGAAGGCAACATAGCCGAGATGAAGACGGGCGAAGGCAAGACGCTGGTTGCGACGCTGCCAATCTACCTGAACGCCTTGACCGGCAAGGGCGCACACTTCGTGACAGTCAATGATTACCTGGCGCAGCGTGATGCCGGCTGGATGGGCCAGATCTATAGCTTTTTGGGCTTAAGTGTCGGCGTTATCATTCCGGACGCATCATTAATTTATGATCCGGAATTTACCAACAAGGATCACGACGACGAACGTTTCCGCCACCTGCGACCATGTACCCGCCAAGAGGCCTACCGCGCCGATATTACCTACGGCACCAACAACGAATTTGGCTTTGATTACCTGCGCGACAATATGGTGCGCGAGACCGAACAGCTGCGCCAACGCGAACTGCACTATGCTATCGTGGACGAGGCCGACTCGATCCTGATTGATGAGGCCAGGACACCGCTGATTATCTCGGCACCAGCCGTAGCCTCGGGTGCATCTTACGCGCAGTTTGCCAAAGTCGTGCGCAATCTTAAGCCCGAGCATTACGAGATAGACGAGAAGCGCCGCAGTGTCATCCTGACCGACAAGGGCGTCGAGAAGATAGAGAAAATACTCGGCATCAAAGACTTGTATTCGACCGATCACATCCGCAATATTTATCACCTTGACCAAGCGCTCAAGGCGCAGCTGCTGTTCAAGCGCGACAAGGACTACGTAGTTACGAGTGACGGCGAAATCGTTATTGTAGACAGTTTCACCGGCCGCTTACTTAGGGGCCGTCGTTATAACGAAGGCCTGCACCAGGCTATCGAAGCCAAAGAGAACGTGGAGGTCCAGCAAGAATCAATGACGCTGGCGACCATCTCATTCCAGAACCTGTTCCGTCTGTACCAGAAGCTCTCGGGCATGACCGGCACGGCCCTGACCGAATCAGAGGAATTCCACCAGATTTACAAGCTGGATGTAGTTGAGCTGCCGCCTAACCGCAAACTTATCCGCGAGGACCGCCCGGACCGTATCTATAAATCCGAAAAGGGCAAGTTTGCAGCCATAGTAAGTGAAATCAAGGAATTAAACAAAAAGGGCCAGCCGGTGCTTATCGGTACCGTCTCGATCGAAAAGAACGAAGCCCTGAGTTCCGCGCTTAAAAAAGCCGGCGTCAAGCACGAGGTGCTGAACGCCAAAAACAACGAAAAAGAAGCCGCTATCGTGGCTCGTGCCGGGCAGAAGGGTGCTGTCACCCTGGCTACTAACATCGCCGGCCGCGGTACCGATATCGTCCTGACCGACGAGACGCGCAAGCTAGGCGGTCTGTTCGTATTAGGAAGTGAGCGTCATGAGTCACGCCGTATTGATAACCAGCTGCGCGGCCGCTCCGGCCGCCAGGGCGACCCGGGCGCGACGCAGTTCTTTGTAAGCACCGAGGACGAGCTGATGCGTATCTTCGGCGGCGACCGTATCGGCAGCCTGATGGAACGCCTGAAAGTAGACGACGAAACGCCCATCGAAAACCGCATTATTAGCAAGAGCCTTGAATCTGCCCAGAAGAAAGTAGAGGGCTTTAACTTTGATATGCGCAAGAACGTTGTCCAGTACGACGACGTCATGAACCGCCACCGTAAAGCCGTTTATAGCATGCGCCGCGAGATGCTGCTGCAAACCGACATATCAAAACGTGTGAATGTTTTCATAGATGAAGAAGCAGACACCATGGTGGCGTCGCCCGAATCACTGACCGAAGCTTTTGAGTCTATTCTGAGTGATGTATTTCCGTTTGACGAGGCCACCCTGGACCGTCTATTCGATACAGATGCTAACAAATTTGCCTTGACACTGAAGCAGGAAGCCAAGGAGCTGTATGCCGCGCGCGAAACAGCCTTTGGTGCTGATATCCTGCGCAAGGTAGAACGTGATATCTACCTGCAGGTGCTGGACAACCTGTGGATGCAGCATCTCGAGAACATGGATCATTTGCGCGAGGGTATCCACTGGCTAAGTGTCGGCCAAAAGGATCCGCTGGTTGAATATCGCCGCCAATCCCAGCTGCTGTTCGCCGAGATGCAGCTGCAGCTGCGCTCGCAGGTACTTAGGAGCATCTTCAACGCCCGTCCGGTCGATGCCAGCGAGCTGGATGAACCTATCGAGACCGAGCTGACGCGCGCCGCGCGGGCAAGCGTAGACAATGCCGACAGGATTCTTGATATCGAAGAGTTCGACGAGACAGACTTTGTGCCCGGCGGTAAGCCGAAGGGCGGCACCAAAACGGTAGTAAACAAAGCGGCCAAACAAAAGCAACGCAAGGCCGAGCGCAAGCGCAAGTCTAAGGCCAAAAAAAGAAAATAGGCAGCGAGAAATGAAGCTGACGACCCGCCTATCACACTTGGATGCAGCGCAAGGCGCCCGCGAGGAACGGACCGAGCCGTATTCTAATACGGTGAAGGGAGTACCACAGCAGGGCAACGCAGCGATGCGCCAAGAAGGCCAAGCAAACCTAAGCTTTGCTTTGGTTCCTGGCCTGGTGTGGAGGCGGGTGTGAAGCATACGGTAGAAAAAGTCGTCTTAGAGAACGGGGCAGAGGGTCTGCTGATTGATATCCCTGACGCCAGTGTCATGACGTTTGAATTCAATTTCCGGGCTGGAGAGTATCTAGTGGATCCCGCCAAGTGGGAGACGCCGCATATTATGGAGCATGTCCTGCTGGGTGCTAACAAGAACTATCCTAAAGCCCGCCTGTTCCAGGCTGAGTTCGAAAAAAACGGCGCCTACAACAATGCCAGCACCGGTGTCTACGACATCACCTATGAAGCCGAGTGCGCTGATTTCGAGTGGGACCGTATCCTGGATCTCATGCTGCTGGCCATTAGCCAGCCGCTGTTTTTGCAGGATGAGTTCGATGCCGAGCTGGGCAATGTCCGCGAGGAGCTGAACGGCCGTGCTAACAATCACTTCCGTCATCTCAGCCTAGCCATGCGCAAATACTGCGGCTACCAGGCCATGACCGACCGCGAGCGGCTAAAGTTACTTAGCAATAATAAAAAGGAAGATATTGAGCAGCACTATCGTGCCACCCATACTTCCAGCAATATGCGCTTCATTATCGCCGGCAAAATTAAGGGGCATCGTTCTACTATACTGCGGCTGCTGGACGGCATTGGCCTGCCGGAAGGTAACGGCCGGATTCCGCTGCCCGTCGAACTGCCCGTAAAACAGGATAAGGGCTTGTATTTGCGCAACCCAAGCGTTAAGAACGCCTACTTTATAGTTGATACGTTCCACCTGGAACGCTTGAGCGAACCGGAGTGGGATGCAGGCCAGCTTATCAACACCATGCTGACAGAAACCTTGTATTCGCGAATCCTAGGTGCGGCCCGCGAGCGGGGACTGGTATACCACATGAGTTCGGGCTTCAATCAGCTAAGCCAGAACGTGTCCTGGTGGTTCGGCGCCCAGGTTATGCCTGCCAATGCCAATGCTTTGTTCCAAATTATCATTGACGAGCTGAACTTGGTGCGAGCGGGCGATATAGACGAGGCCGATATCGAAGCCGCCAAGCAATACATGCTTGGCCGTTACCAACGGGCCGGGCAGACAGTAGCCGGTACGGCCGCCGGCTATACCAACCGGTATTTCTTCGAAGATAGCGTAGATGATTACTACGCGCTGCCAGAGCGCATTAAGGCTGTCACCAAATCGCGTATCGTCAATACCACCAACCTGATGTTTGCCGATGACATGTGGAACATGGGTGTCCTGGGATCTGCCGGCCGGCCGTTCGTGGACGGGCTGTATGATCAGCTTAGTATTCTCTGGACTAAGGAACAATAGCCATGGACAACCTCAAAAAACGCGCTGAGGCATTACACCTAGCCGTGCAGCAAGCAACCGGCAAAGCCGGCTTGGATGATCTGGTTGCTGAGGCTGCAACGCTGAGGGAACAAATGAGTCATGCTGATTTTTGGAACGACCCGGCCAAAGCGGCGGCTGTTTCTAAAAAGCAGGCGGACCTAGACGCGCGCATACAGCCATGGATGGATTTACAAACGGAAACAAAAGAAATCCTGGAGCTCATCGGGCTTGGCGATAGCGGGCTGTCGGGTGATATCGGGACCCAGCTAAGCAAAGCCGAATCTGATTTTGATAGTCTCAAAAAAGAGCTGCGATATAACGGACCGTACGATAGCCATGATGCTATCCTTAGTATCTACGCCGGGGCAGGCGGCACCGATGCCCAGGATTGGGCCGGCCTGCTGCTGCGTATGTATGTGCGCTGGGCAGAAAAGAACGGTATCAAATACGTGACCGTACAGGAATCGCCCGGCGAGGAAGCCGGTATCAAGACCGTTACGCTTGAGCTTAAAGGCCCTTTGCTGTACGGCAAGCTGAAGGGCGAGCAGGGTGTGCACCGCCTGGTGCGCCTCAGCCCCTTTAATGCCGGCAATCTCCGCCAGACCAGCTTTGCCAAGGTTGATGTGCTGCCCAAGATTGACCAGCCCGGCGAAGTGGAAATTGACGACAAAGACCTAAAAATAGATGTCTACCGGGCTGGCGGCCACGGCGGGCAAAGCGTTAATACTACCGATTCGGCAGTACGCGTTACGCACCTGCCAACCGGCCTACATGTCGCAATCCAAAACGAGCGTTCCCAGTTACAGAACAAAGAAACAGCCATGACCATCCTGCGCTCGCGTCTGGCGGCTTTGCAGTTGGAACAGCATGCCAAAAATGTATCAGAGCTGAAGGGCCCGAACGAACAGGCGGCCTGGGGCAACCAGATCCGTAACTACGTGCTGCATCCGTATAAGCTGGTCAAGGATCTGCGCTCTGGTGTTGAGACCAGCGATACCGAAGCGGTGCTGGATGGCGGTATAGACCTGTTTATCGGCAGTTTCGACCCCCAAGCATAAATACTATATAATTAGTCCTAATGAAAAAATACGGTGGGTATATTATTGTGCTGGGCGCGATTGCAGGAGGTCTAGTATTCGTCTCGCTGCCGGCATATGTAAATGCAGCGGCGTGCCAGGATAGCGGCAATCATGGGGCGGTGCGGCTGCTATTACCAGAAGTGCCTGCCAGCGGCCAATACCAGTTGTGGATACGCATGCAAAGCCCTAGCAACACGGCCAAAGTCCAGGCTGAATTGAACGGTACGGAGTGTTTCGAAGTAGGCAACAGCCTGCTGCAGCCAAATACCTGGACATGGGTTCCTTATTATACGAATAACCAAAACCAGACCATCAACATCCATGCAGCCAGAGGCAATATTATTAAGATAATCGGTACCCAAGCATCGGTAAAGGTAGACAAAGTCCTGCTGACGGATCCGTCATGCACCCCGCAGGATCAGGGCGGCAACTGCAGCGGCAGCGGGACCGTACTGCTGGGGCAGGATAGTATCGTGCCGGTAGCCCCGGCCGGTAGCGGGCCGGTAGCGGGTAAGGCAATCATCAGCCAGACTCCGTTTACCCAAGGTTCAAATCTCACCGGCTTGAGCTACAGTGCCGGCGGCAGGACATTGCAGTCGTTTGTAGCCGCTGAGCCGTTCGATACGACTTTGCTGGAGAACGGTGAACACACCGTGCTAATCAAGACGACGCTGCAAGACGGTACAATCATCCAGGAGTCGGCTATTATCAATATCGGGAATGACGAGACAGTTCTTTCGCCGTTGCGCCGTTGGATCCGCTTGCAGGAGAAATCATTGGTGGTAATCGCCCTGGCGATGACCAGTGCAGCTCTGCTGGCCGTACTTATTTCCATTAGCCGCCGGCTATACCTCAAGCGGCGTGAGCGACATTTCCACGGCTTCTAATCTGACAATTGCACCCTATCAGCCTGCAGCCCGGCACAGCCGGCCATGCCGCTGACAGTTTTGGCGCCAGAAGCAATTTTTCCTCGCAAATGCTCCTTCAACGTATTCCAATACGCCTCAGTCCGCTTTGCGATGAAGAAATTGCTCCTGGCATCCAAATGCAAATGCCAGATGCGCTAGTATGAGAGACAGAGCGTAAGCGATTTGCTACAATGTCTAGGTGATTCTATTAGATAGGGTAAGCAAGACCTACAACCGCAAAGGTGCTACCGCATTGGAGCGGATCTCTTTGCATATCGAGCCTAAAGAGTTCGTTATTATCGTCGGCAGTTCCGGTGCGGGTAAATCAACCCTACTCAAGCTGCTCACCCGGGAAGAAAAGCCTACGACCGGCAAAATAATTGTTGGCGGTATCGATTACGAGCGCCTAAGCGACCGCGATGTGCCGAAATTACGGCGCAAGATAGGCGTTGTTTTCCAGGATTTCAAACTTCTGCCCAATAAGAACGTATTCGAAAACGTGGCTTTCGCCCTGGAAATCATCGGTATCAGCAGCAAGGAAATCAAGCATACCGTCCCGCGCGTCCTGGATATTGTCGGATTAAAAGGCAAGGAAAAGAACATGCCGCAGGAACTTTCCGGAGGCGAGCGCCAGCGTGTCGCAATTGCCCGCGCTATCGTGCGCCAGCCCAAGATTCTGATTGCCGACGAGCCCACCGGCAACCTCGATCCCAAACACGCCTGGGATGTCATCCGCGTACTCGAGAAGATAAATAAGTACGGCACCACCGTCCTGCTGACTACGCACAACCAGGATATTGTAAACAAGCTGAAGCGCCGTGTCATAACCATAGCCGATGGCAAGGTTGCCTCCGATCACGCCTCTGGAGAATATAAGCTATGAAATCCCGCCGTCTAGTCATGTCTGGCCGCATACTTAAAGGCGGGGCGATCAACTTTGTGCGCAATGCCTGGCTCAGTGTTGCCGCTATGGCCGTTATGGTCGTGACACTTAGCATCGTCCTGTTCTCGTTTATTGCCAACGCCACCCTGACCCACACCATCCAGGACATCCGCGACCGTATTGATGTATCGGTTTATTTAAAAGACGATATAACGCCAGAGCAAAGAGATAATTTGGTTGCGGAATTGAAGAACAAGCAGAATGTGCGCGAGGTTACATACATTAGCAAAGAAGAAGCCCTCAAAAGTTTCCTGGAAGCGAATAATGACAATATTGACCTGCAGCTGGCTATTTCCCAAGCAGACAACAAGATTCCAGCCTCTTTAAAAATCAAGTTGCATAACCCTGACATCATTGATGAACTAAAGCAGTTTCTTGAGAAACGGGAAGTAAAAGACCTGCAGTCGGATGAAACTTCATACTCGGGTGACCGTAAAGAAGCCATTGATAAAATTACAAAGGCCACCACCTTCATACGGCAAGTCGGCATAGTCAGCGTGATTATCTTTGCAGCAATTTCAGTGTTAATTATCTTTAATACTATCCAGATGGCTATATTTAACCGGCGCGACGAATTAAGCATTATGCGCCTGCTTGGAGCCAGCCGCTGGTATATCCGCGGGCCGTTCCTGGTAGAGAGCCTGCTTATCGGCATATTCGCCGCCCTAATATCAGTAGCGCTGTGCAAATCCATCTTTATCGTGGCTTCGGGCACGTTGGGTGCCAGCAGCTTCGGGCTGCTTGATGTTGCATACTCCAGCAGTTATTTTGCTGACAACTTCTGGTTAATACTAGGCATACAGCTGGTACTGGGCTTATTCATAGGCGTAGTTTCTTCCTTTGTCGCTACCCAGCGCTACCTCAGTCTCAAACGCACCAAGTAATCGCTGTCCGCCTGGCAGGCTTCTTAGGCGCAAGCCTGCCCTCCGGTGCTCATCGTCTGCAGAATACGCTTCCGCTCCGCTGCCCGGCCTTCATCCCGGATCGCACTCAGGCAGGACACCAATTAAACCATAAGAATATTGAATTTTTTAGCTGTTTATGCTAGAATCAGGGTACAAACAAACGATCAAAAACAAAAACATGAAACAGTCTTATCAACGCGTTATGGCCAAGAGAATACTACTTCTTATTACTGCAATCATGTTAAGTGCCGGCTCGTTCGCCGGCGTGAGCTATGTGCATGCCCAGACGCTGCAGGAGCAGATTAATGATCTGCAGGGTCAGAACAACCAGGTCAAATCACAGGTCCAGGCGCTTAAGATAGAAGCTGCCAGTTATCAGGACGCCATTAACCAGCTGCAAGCATTAATCAATCAATACCAGGCCGAAATCAATACCCGCCAGGCCGAGAGCGTCCGTATCCAAGCCGAAATCGTCGCGGCCGAAGCCGAACTCGCAAAACAGAAGGATCTGCTGGGGCAGAACATAAAGGCGATGTACCTGGAAGGGGATATCAGTACCATCGAGATGCTTGCAACCAGCAAAAATCTAAGCGACTATTTTGATAAGCAGCATTACCGCGAGGTAGCTAGTAATAACCTGAAGCTGACGCTTGATAAGATCACGGCTTTACGTGCCGAACTGCAGACCAAAAAAGAAGAAGTCGAGCGCATTATCAAACAACAGGAAGAGCTTAGGGCTGCTACCGCCGTACAAAAGGCCGAGCAGAACCGTCTGCTTGGCTTCAATAAGTCCCAGCAGGCCGAATTTAACGCGCAGATGAAGGACAACCAGAGCAAGATCAATGAGCTCAAGCGCCAGCAGGCTATCGAGAACGCCCGGCTTTTCGGCGGTACCGGCGGAAGCTTGGGCGGCGGCGGTTACCCCTGGGGCCTGGCGCCTTGCATACACACTGGCCAAGTAGAGGGTTACTGTTATAACTATGACTGGGGTGTAGGCGGTAATCCGTGGAACTGGCAGACCGGCGGTTATGGCTACCGCAACTGTACCGACTGGGTCGCGTTCCGCGTGCGTATTGCCGGCGGCTACGTACCGGCAGGCCTGGGCAACGCCAAGACCTGGGATGACCGCGCACCTTCGTACGGCTACACTGTCAGCAGCACGCCGCGTGAAGGTGCTGCGGCTGTCAGCAACAACGGTTACTACGGCCATGTCATGTATGTCGAGGCCGTCAATTCAGACGGCTCTATCGTGGTGAGCGACTACAACCGTGCCGGTACCGGCAAGTATGATATGAATGAACTCTCGGCTGCTACGGCCTCTAATCTTCGTTACGTATACTTTTAACATAATCGAGACACCCATGCGCGGCCCTTTTAGCCTGATAATCAGGTAAAAGGGAACCTCCGGCCTGGGTTTCTCATCGTGCCGGGAAATGTGCTCCATTTCTCGGACTGCTCTTCCCGAAAATTCGGAAGCAAACGAAACCGAAGTGAATTCGGATTTCGTTTACGCTGAAGATTAGGAAAGGCCGTGGAAGCCGCTGAAGCGGCGCTGTTTTACTCAGGTAAAACACAGCGCGGTCGTGATACAATAAGCACAAGCTAAACGAGAGGGTTATTAAGGCGTGGAACCAAACCAGCAAGTGCCTGAGGTGCATCAGGCACCCCATAAAAAAACCAAGAAGAAAAACAGTATCCTAAAGACGGCAGGCATCATTGTCTTTACCGGTGCCGTCTTTGCTGCCGGCTGGCTGACCGGCAACGGCAACATCCAGGTTAGCAGCTACAAAGCAGTCAGCAGCAACAGCGGCCTGGCCGAGAAACTAGATTACTCCACCATCGATACCATCTACAGCAGTCTGCGTGATAATTTTGATGGCGAACTGAGCGAAAAGAAGCTGCTAGAAGGCCTCAAGAGCGGCCTGGCCAAAGCTACGGGCGACCCATACACCGAGTATTTTAACGCCGAAGCGGCCGAAGACTTCCAGGCCGGAATAGACGGCACTTTCGAGGGCATTGGTGCCCAGCTGGGCAAGGATACCGACAACAATATTATCATTGTATCGCCAATTGCGGGTTATCCGGCCGATAAGGCCGGCCTGCGCCCCAAGGACATTATCGCCGAAATAGACGGCGAGACCGCCTATGACCTAACTATATCTGAGGCTGTTGATAAAATCCGCGGCGAAAAAGGCACCAGCGTCAAGCTGACAGTTATCCGCAATAGCAAGCCAGAGGAATTTACCATCACCCGTGAAACAATCGATATACCAAGTGTCAAAACCGAGATTCGCGGGCAGACAGGTATCATGACCATTAGCCGTTTTGGTGATGATACGGTAAACCTGGCCAAGCAAGCCGCCGAAGAATTCAAGGCCGCAAAAGTCAGTGGCATCATATTGGACCTGCGCAGCAATCCCGGCGGCTACCTGGACGGCGCCGTAGACATATCCAGCCTTTGGCTAAGCAAGGGTACAACCGTGCTAACTGAGCGCCGTGACAACGTGGTGATAGACACATTCATGGCCAACGGCAGCGCGCCGCTGAAGGGCATAAAAACCGTCGTACTGATAGACGAAGGTTCCGCCAGCGCCTCAGAGATTACCGCCGGCGCACTTAAAGACAACAACGCCGCCACCCTGATAGGCCAGAAGTCATTCGGCAAGGGTTCGGTACAGCAGCCCATCAATCTCAAGGACGGCGGTTTGCTAAAGGTAACCATCGCCCGCTGGTTTACGCCTGGCGGTAAAAACATCGACAAGGAAGGCCTCGAACCAGACCAAAAGGTAGAACTCACCCCGGATGATATTACCAGCGGCCGCGACCCCCAGTTAGATGCCGCGCTAAGCGCATTAAAATAAAATACAACAAACAAACGTTTCCATCATGCTAACGCTGTGATAGCATAATATCCATAGTTAATAACAGAGGGGACTGAGGTGCGGCGTGGCAATACGGCCGACTAAGTATGTGTTTGTAACTGGCGGTGTGCTTTCCGGTGTCGGCAAGGGCATTACTGCCGCCTCTCTTGGCCGTCTGCTTAAATCCCGCGGTCTTTCGGTAAATATCCAAAAGTGCGATCCATACCTGAACGTTGATGCCGGTACCCTCAATCCGGCCGAACACGGCGAGTGCTATGTTACTAAGGATGGTGCCGAAACCGATCTGGACCTAGGCCACTACGAGCGTTTCCTGGACATCGAGCTGACTCAGGCCTCCAGCTTTATGAGCGGCCGCGTCCTGCAGCGCGTTATCAATGACGAACGCGCCGGCAAATACCTTGGCAAAACTGTCCAGTTCATACCGCATGTAACTAACGCTATCCAGGACGAGATACAATCTACCGCCGAGGGTTTTGATATCCATATCGTCGAGATTGGCGGCACTGTTGGTGACTACGAAGGGCTGAGCTTTATAGAGGGTATCCGCGAGCTGGCCATGCGGGTGGGGCGCCAGAACTGCATCTTCGTGCATGTCGTTTATCTGCCGTATCTTGGTGCCAGCAAAGAAATCAAGACCAAGCCGGCCCAGAACGCCGTGCGCGAGCTGCGCGGCCTTGGCATCGTACCGGACGTGTTGGTAGCCCGTTCCGAGTCCAAGGCCGATGAACACGTCATAAGCAAGCTCAGCTTGTACAGCGGTGTCGATAAGGAAGCCATCGTCCTGCTGCCGAACGCCGGGACAATATATGAAGTGCCGCTTACCCTGGAAGAAAAGGGCATAGATGACGTCATTATCCGCAAACTGGATCTAAAAGCCGGCAAGCCTAATCTAAAAGAGTGGCGCCAAGTTGTCGAGCGGGCTAAGAACGGCCACCAAAGGAGTTTGCGTATAGGTGTTGTCGCCAAATACCTCAATAACCAGGATACCTACATGTCTGTCTTTGAGGCATTGAACGCCGCTGCCTGGAAGCACCATGCCCGCACCGAGCTGGTTTGGATAGACGCCGGCAAATTGCTCACCGAGGCCGATGCAGCCAGGGCAGCGAAGACCGTAGACGGTTTTGTGGTGCCAGGCGGTTTCGGGCCGCGCGCCATCGAGGGCAAAATCATGGCCGCCCAATACGCGCTTAAGCACAAGTTCCCGTATCTTGGGCTGTGTTTGGGCATGCAAGTTGCTGTTATTGCTGCTGCCCGTAACGCAGGCCTCTTTGGTGCAAACTCCACCGAGTTCAATGCCAAGACACCGCACCCCGTCATCCACACCATGGCCGGCCAGAAGGGCAAGGAAAACACCGGCGGCAGCATGCGTCTGGGCAACTATGACTGCCAGCTACTTAAGGGCAGCCTGGCGCGCAAACTCTACGGCCAAGAGACAGTTGCCGAGCGCCACCGTCACCGCTACGAGTGCAACAATGATTACCGCGATAGTTACGAATCATGGGGTATCCGTGCCTCTGGCACTTCGCCCGATAAACACCTGGTAGAAATTATTGAATCCATCGATCATCCGTTCTTTATCGGCAGCCAGTTCCACCCGGAGTTCAAATCCCGGCCTAACCGTCCGCACCCGATGTTCAGTGGCTTCATCGAAAGCTTGCTTAGGCCGCCAAAATAATAGATTGGCAGGGCCAGCCGTCTGCCTATCTGGTCACAGCAAGCAAGCAATCTCTGTGCTATACGATGTTTGCTTGATAAGGACAGATACGATACCATAAGGTTAATATGGAACAAGACACCGCACCTGCCCACCGCAAAAAGGTACTGCTTGTCGAAGATGATGAAGGCCTGGCTGGTGTCTATATCTCCCGTCTTGATATAGAAGGTATCGAGGTCCGCCGCGTTCCCAACGGCGAGGACGCGCTGGCCGCAGCCATAGAATTCAAGCCAGACCTTATCCTTTTAGATGTCATGATGCCCAAGGTAAATGGCTTCGATGTTCTGGATATCCTGCGCAACACCCCAGAGACCGCCAATATGAAAATTGTCATGCTAACCGCCCTAAGCCAAGAGGCCGATCGCAAAAAGGCCGAAGAAATGGGCGTGGATGATTACCTGGTTAAATCCCAAGTTGTTATCGCAGACGTCGTCGAACGCGTCAAGCAGCACCTAAACGCCTAGCTACTACACATTCATATTGACATTCTAGCATGCTTATGCTATTATTGTATCTGTTGAGATAAAACAAATATGACAGATTTAACGCACCATCAATATCCCTTAATAGCACCAGCAGAAGCCCGGGGCGAGCTTGCGAACTACCAATTACACGGTGAAGCAGTGGAATTGTCTCTTGACGACGGCCTGTACGATTTACGAGAGATAGGATTACCGCGTTTTATGCATGGAGGCGAGCGCCTAGATGTCGTGGCTGAGGCAGCTTTAGAGGGCGATGAAGGCACGGCTGGCGAGTTTGCCTTCGTGCGCACGCGCACCGAGCTGGGTGACCAGCTGTTCGCCGTCGGCCTTATGACAGACGAAACCGGCAAGCCGCGGGCTACAGGTGTATTTATAGCCCTACAATTAGGTGTACCTCTTAGCTTCGGCCGCAGCCGTGATGCTAATATACGTGGCGTGCAGGGCAGCGAATTTGGCCCAGGCGTCTCCAGGAACCACCTTACCGCTACCTGGACCGGCCAGGTACTTAAACTCGAGGACACATCAACTAACGGTAGTTTCTACAAAGGCAATACCCTAGCCGGCCATGATGCTTATGAATATGAGGCGTCGCATACAGTGTCTGCCGAAGAAGGTGCCCGGCTGCGCGGCATGTTGCGGGAAGAAAGTACCATGGGTGTCCGGGAGTTCGGTGGCCGCCCAACGATCGGCCGCGATACTTTTCCTATCGATGGTCATGTCGATATCCGTTCCTGGGTCGCCGGCGGTGAAGCCATTGTGGTGGACAGCAAGAAGTACCCCCAGGAGTTCGACAAGCTGCGTGCATGTTTTCTTAGCAAACTGCATGAACAGCAAGACCGCAAGCAGCGCCACCCAAGCGAAGCCAGTATTATCAAAGCGATTTATGCCGCGGTCGATGAGACCATGGAATACGACCTGGCTTTTGTTGATGTGGAAAGCGAAGCTATCAAAGCCGAGGTACCGGATCACCGCAAAGCCTCGCTCACAAACTACTTTGCTGCGGGCAAGGGCGTCTGCCGTCATATGGCGCTGGCCGTATCGTGGCTGGGCGGCGAGGCACACAGGGCCGGCCTGCTAGGTGGGCGCTTCACGACTGAAGTAAACCAAAGTACGCAGGGCAACGGCGCGCACGAATGGAGCCGTTATACGTCGCCGTCAGGTGAGGTAGTTATCATAGATGTCGCCCAGCATTTCGTAGGTCCGCTTGCAAAAACCCTCTATAAGAAGCCGAGTGGTGGTGAGCGCTGGGGCTATTTCAGAAGCAGCGAAGAGCGCGATGCCTATCGCCGCGCCAAGCATGGCGGAGCCATCGTGAATCTTGGTGTTGCCCAGCCAACACCTATGCGCGGCAACCGTATAATTACAAGCGAAGACGTACCGAAATAAAAGCCCCGGAATCCGGGGCTTTTAGAATCTACGGGAGTATTATTGAACGGTGACTTCGGTGCGCCAGACGGTGCGGCCGGTAAAGGTCTTGACCCTGCGCTTGTTGAAGGTTACTACGCCGTCGCGATCAGCATGGATGGTGTAATTGCGGGCAAGTTTGGTGCCCTTGCCGGCCCGCTTGGTGAGGCCGACCTGGCGTACGATGACTTGGCCGGTCCTTACTTTTTCGCCGCCAAAAAGCTTAACACCGAGGCGTTGGCCGCCGTTGTTGTGGATGTTCTTCGAGGTTCCCCCCGCTTTGACGTGTGACATTTCTGCTCCAGATTATAGAATACAGATTTTGGATTATAGACTAAGCTGCTATTCATTTCAGCCCGTAATCTCTAATCTGTAATCTATATTCTTGTTAATACTACGAGTTCGCGGGCAACGACTTGGTCAGGCCGGTGATACACCAGGCTATTTGACTGTGCATGCGAAAAACTTATACGAGTATACCCCATATCTGTTAGAAGGTCAAGCGTCTTGAGGTGCAGGAACTGAGGGTGCAGGGCGGAGGGCTTAGGGCTGAGGCGCCAGGCAGGAACCGCCAAGCACAAGCGGGTTCCTTTTTCTAATTGAGGGGCGATATGGCGCAGGAATTTTTCATGAATACTATCGCAGCCGGCCCGGATCTGCTCCAGAACATGCCCCGAAGGCAGGGAATTAAGGGGCTTGCCCAAGAATGTCTCGCAAGCGACAGCGCCAATGGGCTTTTGCCAGGTGTGAGAGGCGGCGTCTGCCTGTTCTAGGGTAACAAGGTTTTGTTTTGTGCTGTGGGTATGTTCGAGCCACTGCAGATTTTCTCTTGAATACTCAATCATACGCGGTTCGATGTCTGTCCCGTAGACTTGGTACCCCATAAGCATGGCTTCTTGCAAAAGCACTCCTGTTCCGCAAAAAGGGTCAAGAATCCTCGTCCGGCCGCCGTCCCTCAGCCCGTTTATGGGGCCTGCAGCCAAATTAATGAGCACCTGTGCTAATTTGGGCGGCAACATGCCAACTTTGGCATCGCGCCTGGGCCGGATTTGGTCGCGCCTGGCGTAGGCATCAATATCTTGCTCGTTTACGGTAAGCGCCAGGATGGTCCGGCCGCCGTCACGCACCAGCACCAGCTCCCAGCCGGTAGCTGAGGCCAGCTGGTTATGCAGCACCTGGGCGCTGTTAAGTACGGTTGATTTGTTGGGCACGATACGCACGCTGCGGCCGCTGGCTTTGATGACTTTTTTAAGGCGCAGCCCGGTGGCGTTTATGACATCGGCACGGACTTTGAGCCCGAAAGCGCTCAGCCCCAGCTTGAATTTGCCCTCAGGCACGTATTGCAAGTGATCGGGTATCATTTCGCTCAAGTACTTTTCGATTTTTGACCACTCGGTGTAATCCAGCACGTTTAGGATTTTGGCCAGCTTAACGCTGCCGCCCAGGCGCTTGAAATCAATGGCTTCCGCTGCCAGATCGATAGCCACAGCATCATTACTTACGACCCGCAGGACCTTTGGTCCGTACAGGCTCTCTAGTTCGGCGATACCAAGTGCCGGCTGGCGGCCTAGTATTACGAGTGATTTCATACTAAGGTATAATACGTTAAATATGGGGGCTGCGATCAAAAAAAACTTTAAGTTCTGGCTGAACGTCTTTACTATAGCCGCCCTGGCATTGCTTATCTTCATCTCATGGGACCAGATTGTAGAAGCTTTTCATGAGGCCGCGGGCCTTAGCATATGGGCGCTGCTTATGATGATTCCCTTGCAGTTTGCCAGCTACTACGCAGTGGCTAAATTCTATAAGAATTTTTTTGATAAGCAGGGCGAAGTTATCCGGCTTAAGGAACTTTTTAAAGTGTCTTTGGAGCTTAATTTCGTAAACCATGTCTTCCCGAGCGGCGGTGTTAGCGGCTTCAGCTACCTGTCTTTGCGGCTGAAGCAGATGGGCGTATCCACCGCCAAATCGACCCTGGCCCAGCTGCTGCGTTTTGCCATGACGTTCCTGTCTTTTCTGGTGCTGCTGGTGTTGGGTTTGTTTGCCTTGTCGGTCAGCAGCAGCGCCGGCGGGCTGGTTATTCTTATAAGCTCTATGATAATCTTTGCAACTATTGCGGGCGCCGGCGTAGGCGTGTTTATCATCAGCAAGCCGAGCCGTATCAAAGCCTTCGTAGGCTGGCTGCCCAAGGCGGTGAACTACGTGGCCAAGCTGTTCAAGCGCGACAAGCAGTCAAGCCTGATTAATATTAATAAGGCCGAAAACACGCTTGAGGACCTGCACCGTGACTACATGGTCCTTAGGGGCGACGTGCCGCTGGTGAAGAACCTGCTGGCATGGGCGCTGCTTATCAATATCACTGAAATATTGACCATTTACATGGTATATATAGCCTTCAGCGAGTTCATTAATCCAGGCGCGCTGATAATTGCCTATGCCGTTGCTAACTTTGCCGGCCTGGTGGCCGTATTGCCGGGCGGCGTCGGTATCTATGAGGGTTTGATGACAGCTACGCTGGCCAGTGCGGGCGTACCAAGGGCGCTGGCGCTATCGGCGACGGTAATCTACCGCGTGTTGTCCATCGTATTTTTCCTGCCGGTCGGCTATTACTACTATCACAAAGCGGTGCAGGGCGGCGGCGACCTGATCCATCCGGAGCGGAATACAAATGCTTCCCAGGAAGCAGATCAGGATTAACTTTGTTTACGAAAAATCCCCCAGGTCGTGCAATACAATTGCTTTTGCTCGAAAGCGTATAATAATACGATGACAAGCAAAACAGTTGTAGGGTACGGGCTGGGGGATTTTGCAGTAGAAAGGAATTCCTGATTTGCTTCCTGTACTGACGCCGAGTGAATTCGTAGCCCTCACCAACCAGACGCTGGAGATGGCCTATCCGGCGGTAGAGATAGAAGGTGAAGTAGCCAATTACAAAGTCAGCAAAAACCGCTGGGTGTACTTTGATATCACTGACGATGAGGCCAAGCTGCGCTGTTTTGGCACCGTTTACATGCTGCCGGCGCCTGTGGAAGACGGCATGAGGGTGCGCATCGTGTGCGCGCCGCGCCTGCACCAAAACTTCGGCTTCAGCCTAAACCTGCAGAGCTTGCAGTTCAGCGGAGAAGGCACTATCAAAAAAGCTGCCGATTTACTGGCTGCCAAGCTGGCGGCCGAGGGTTTATTTGCAGACGAACGCAAGCGGCCCGTGCCGTACCCGCCCGCCCGCATCGCGCTAGTGGCTTCGGGCGAATCAGCCGCCTATAAAGATTTTGTCAAAGTGCTGGCAGGAAGATACGGCGGCCTAAAGATCGAGCTTGCCGATGTGCAGGTGCAGGGCGAAGCGGCGCCAGCCCAGATTGTGCGGGCTATCGAATGGTTTAACAGGGCAGCTAGTGTTGCAGACGTGCTGGTTGTAATCCGCGGCGGCGGCAGTGCTGACGATTTGCAAGCCTTCAGCACCGAGCAAGTTACCCGTGCGGTGGCAGCCAGCCGCATCCCGACAGTTGTAGCTATTGGCCATGAGGTTGATGTGTGCTTGGCCGAGCTGGCGGCCGACCTGCGCGCCAGCACGCCCAGTAACGCCGCGGAACTGTTGGTACCTGACCGCCGCGAGCAGCTAAAACATGCAGAACGCCTGGTGCTGGAACTGCATGCAGCGGCTGATGAGCTAGTAGCGCAGCAACTCGGCGCCGTTATTAGTAATTTTGGAAATATGTCTGATGCCGCTAAGAATACGTTTGATAATCACGAAAAATTGACCGCACAGCTTACACGCACCCTAAGTGCCCTAAGCCCGCAGGCAATATTAGATCGCGGCTATAGCATTGTCAGGCAAGACGGTAAAGTCATTAAGTCAATCAGGCACATAAGGCCGGGTAATTTGCTTGGCATAGAGCTTGCGGACGGAAAAGTAACGGCTAAGGCTGAGTAGCAGCAAGTTGCCGGCGCAGGTCTTTGCCCGGCAAATGCTAGTGCCCCGCGAGCATTTATTCTGCTGCATAGTACAATGATAGTATGACCACACTAGAGTTGCAGTCCGAGCTAGAAGAAATTATCAGTTGGTTCGAGTCTGACGAGGCTGATATCGACCAGGCGGCGGCCAAATATAAGCGCGGGCTGGAAATAGCACAGGAACTGCAGGCGCGCCTTAAGGCTGCGAAGAACGAGATTACCAAGCTAAAGCAATCATTCAAAGAGTAGATGTTCTGGCTCTTTGCGCTGGTTGCGGCTGCGGTGATACTATTCGGTTTTGTTGTATTGTTCGGCGCGCCGTATCTGCCGACACTGCGCCTAACCCAAGCCGAGGCGCTTGAACTGCTGGCCCTTAAACCAGGCCAGACATTACTAGAACTCGGTTCTGGCGACGGCCGGATGCTTAAAGCCGCGGCCAAAAAGGGTATACACGCTACCGGTTACGAACTAAACCCGCTGCTGGTTATCTACAGCCGCGCGGCAACCTGGCGCTACCGCCAGCTTGTGACCGTGAAGTTTGCCAATTTCTGGGCCGTTAAGCTGCCGCCATGCGACGGCATATACGTGTTTTTACTGGACAAGTACATGCCAAAGTTGCATAACAAAGTTACCCGGGAAATATCTAATTCCATCAAGCTCGTCAGCTATGCTTTCCAGATACCCGGCAAGCAGGCTATAACAGATAGAAATGGCCTGTATTTATACAAATATACAACACCCCGCAAGCCAAGCGCCAGCTAGCAAACAACTAGCAAAGCCAGCCGTATTGCTAGCTTCTTGGCCACTTCAGGCTTGGCTCGCTGCGGTGCACAGTCACCGTACTTCAGTACGGCTCCTTGGTGCTCCTCGCGGCCGCACCCGAATTGGCTCAATCGCTTGACCTGTGGGTTCGTCGGGGAAGCACTTTACGGCATAGGAATTTAAAGATATTATATGTCTAATATGCATAAGCTTGATCAAAGAGGATCGCTGCTCATCCCATTGGTGTTGGTGAGCGTGCTATTACTGACAGCCATTGGTTTTGGGGCATGGGCATTCGCCGGCCGCCAGGATTACAAGAATAACGTTGATACCAAGATAGCCGAAGCAGTAAAAGAATCCAATAATCTACTAACCATCGAAAAAGAAGCCGATTTTGCCGAGCGCGAGAAAGAACCGTTCACCACCTACAAAGGGCCCTCAGCCTTCGGTTCGCTTAGTATTACGTATCCCAAGACTTGGAGTGCCTACATCTTAGAAGTGGGCAGCGGCCCGACACCAGTCGAAGGCTACCTGCACCCGCGCTTCGTACCAAACACGCAGTCTGAAACCTCGTTTGCGCTGCGTTTCGATGTACTTGATAGTAATTACGACCAGCAGGTAAAGAAATTTGAGTCCAAGATAAAGTCGGGCAAGATAACCGCTGCTGCCTACCGCGCTCCTAAGGTAGAAGATATTGCCGGCCTGTTACTAGAGGGCGAGATTGATATCAAAAAGACCGGTACCATGGTCATATTACCCATGCGCGACAAGACTATCCGTATCTGGACCGAGGGCCAGGACTTTAGGAAAGATTTTGATAAGATGCTCGAAACCTTTTCCTTCAACCAATAGGTGTAGTTAAAAAAGTTACGAACCAAGGACAAGCCGGATGTTATACTTCTATAAGTTGAAATAGGGGTAACAGCTTTGGCAAGTGCACGTAAGCCAGCCGCCGCGCCGCTGCACAGCGCAGCGGCAGGAGCCGGCAATTTATTTTTGAATCTGGCGGAGCAGGTTAAGATGCCCTTCGTACAGATCGCGTACGCGGCGGAGCGGATGGCGCAGGCCAATGATCCGGCAGACGCAGAGGATCTGCGCCGTACGATCGCGCTGTCCAGCCAAAGCGCCCTGAGCCTAATAGACGGATATTTGCTGGGTGCCGCGTTGCAGCGGCAAGGCCGCCTGCAGTTAGAACCAGTCTCGGTAAGTTCGGTGCTGCATGATTCAATGCAGGCGCTTACCCCTTATGCCAAGGCCATGGGTTGCGAGCTGCGCCTGCAACTAGACGGCAAGTACGAGCCGGTTATGGCGCACCGCAGCGCCTTGCAATCTGCCCTGACCAGCCTGGGTTATACCTTTATCGAAGCTGCTTCAAGCCATGAGGCCGGGGATCCGCCCGTGGTGAACCTGGTTGTGCGCCGCCGCCAAGGCGGTATCAGCACCGGTGTATTCTCTAATAACTCTAGCCTTAGTCCGGTATTACTACATAAAGCCAGGGAGATGCACGGCTTGATTCATCAGCCAATTCCTGGTTTTGACAGCGGTAACGCCAGCGGCGTGTTTGTGGCTGACGTCCTGTTTAATACAATTGAAACAACCATGAAGGTTGCCCAGGACAGAGGCCTTAAGGGTCTGGCTGCGACCCTGGTGCCAAGCCGGCAGCTGCAGCTGGTATGAGCCCCGTTAATAACCAAAAGATGAGCGGTTATTATCATGCAGACCAAGCCGGCGCCGCAAACCGGACCTTAAAACTTGCAAGCAAGTCGATAAGGATTTTAACGGGATGAGCAAATTACGCCCGCGGATATTGCTGCTCGAGCCCAACCAGCATGTTGCCAGGCGGGCCAAAGAGCACCTGGTTGCTGCAGGCTACGATACCAGCTGGTCTAAGAATGCCCAGGACGCAATTAATCTAGCTGACCAACATGCACCCGACCTGGTTATTATGGAGCTGCTGCTTACCGCACATAGCGGTATTGAGTTCTTATACGAGTTCAGATCCTACAGCGAATGGCGTGCGGTACCGGCGATTATCTTCAGCCGTATCACCAGAGCAGAGCTGTCTGTCAGCGATAAAGTGCTGGCTGATTTAGGCGTCGTGACATTCCTCTACAAGCCAAATACCTCACTAAACCGGTTGGAAGCGCGGGCAGCCGCGGCACTGGCGGTGCGGGAGCGGGCATGATTCACATTAGAGACCAAAACAAAGCCGGGCATTGTGATGCGCTTATAACTTTGCACTTTATTCCACACGCCAGTGCTGCAGGGAAAGTCCGGTGGTTGTAAGCAGCCTGAAACGTCTTGCCACCACAGGTATTATCCTGCGGCGGATAGATTACGGTGAGGCCGACCGCATTATCACGTTTCTTACCGAAGACTACGGCAAGCTGCGGGCCATTGCCAAGGGCGTACGCAAGCAAAAAAGCAAGCTGGCTGGCGGTATCGAGCTGTTCAGCGTGTCAGAGCTGCATCTGATCAAGGGCAAGGGTGATATAGATACGCTAGTATCAACGCGGCTTATCAAGCACTATGGCGGTATTGTGCGCGACCTATACCGCACTCAGCTGGCATACGATATGCTGAAGAGCGCCAACAAGACTATCGAGGACCACGCCGGAGCCGAGTACTATCTGATTTTGCAGGAATCGCTGGCCGCGCTGGACAGCCAGGCAATCAGCCCGGTGGTTGCCGAGCAGTCATTTAGTATGCGTATGTTGCAGCGCTTGGGCCATGTGCCGGACTTTAGCGTAGACACAGCAGGCAACAGCCTTGCCGCGCACGGCCATTTCCAGTACGACTCCGAGGCCGTGGCTTTCGTTCCGGCAGCGGACGGGCCCTATGACCAGAACCACCTGAAGGTCATGAAGCTGCTCGCCCATAACGGCCCGGCCGCAGTAGCCCGTATCAGGGGTATTAGTGCATACTGCGAAACCCTGGCACCGCTTATCAGCAGCCTGCGCCTGCAATACATCCCGGGTTAAAAAATATTGACAAAATAGCAAAGGTTTGTTATAATAGAATAACAGTAATTTTTTAAAATAAAAATTGACTGTCGCAGGCAAAACCGGCGCTAGTAATAAAAATATTTAAAAAGGAACAAGTAATAATTCCGGCCGGAAGGCCGATAATGAGCTTACTATGACACCCAACCCTAACTTACCAAAATCATCACTAGAATTAACCGTAGAGGCCGATCAGGCCTCAGCCAAAGCTTTCCAGGCTCTACACGAGCGCGAAGGCATCAAAGACAGTAAAGGTAACACCCTGCAGACCGTACCGGCGATGGAACTACCTAAGGCCAGGGAGCATTTTATTAAGCGCCCAAGTGTTGACGATCTGCAGCCGCCAAAATCAGACGGCCAGTTCTTAAAAGAGCTAAAGGCCGAAAAAGATGCCCGCGATGCCGGCTTAACGCCAGGCACTGTGGCTACCGAGCAAGTTGTAGAAGTAGACTTTAGCCAGAGCGGTCAGGCCGAACCTGTCGAAGTCTCGCACGGCGACGTAGCGTAAGCAACATCTGTCAAATCTAAACCCCACCGTGATACACTGGTGGGGATTATGACTGCAAAAAACCAAGACGTTCACTTAGACGAAATCGTATCCTTAGCCAAGCGCCGCGGCTTTATTTATCAAGGTTCTGAAATCTACGGCGGCCTGAGCGGTACCTGGGATTACGGCCCGCTTGGTGTGGCTCTGAAGCGCAATATCACCAATCTGTGGTGGCAGACGTTCGTCGATGAGCGCGAGGACATGTTTGGCGTGGACGCGGCCATCCTGATGAACCAGCAAGTCTGGGTAGCTAGCGGCCATGTTGATACCTTTACCGACCCGCTGGTGGAGTGCAAGGAATGCAAGGCGCGCTTCCGCGAGGACCAGATAGATACATCCAAATGCCCGAATTGCGGCAAAAAAGACACGTTTAGTGAACCCAGGCAGTTCAATATGATGTTTAAAACCAATGTCGGGCCGGTGGATGATGAATCCAGCCTGTCATACTTGCGGCCGGAGACCGCACAGGGGATATTTACCAATTATAAGAACGTTGTAGATAGCTTTTATCCGGACCTGCCGTTTGGTATCGGCCAGATAGGCAAAGCCTTCCGCAATGAAATCAGCCCGCGTGATTTTATCTTCCGCTCCAGAGAATTTGAGCAGATGGAAATCGAGTATTTTGTGCATCCGGACAAGTGGGAAGAATCATTTGAGGCCTGGCGGCAGGCGGTATGGGATTGGCTGGACAAACTTGGCCTGCCCAAAGACAAGGTGCATGAACTTGAGGTGCCGGAAGCAGACCGCGCCCATTATTCGAAGCGCACGATTGATTTTGAGTATGATTTTCCGATTGGCCGCAAGGAACTGCTGGGTCTGGCCTACCGTACCGATTTTGACCTGATGAACATCCAAAACAGCGCCGGCAAAAGCATGGAGTATACCGTGAAAGGCAGCAATGAAAAGCTGGTGCCGCATGTTATCGAGCCTTCTTTTGGCGTGGAACGCGCCGTCATGGCTGTTCTTACCGCCGCCTACCGCGTAGACGAGCAGGCCGGGGAGAAGCGCGTCTATCTGGCGCTGCCTAAGCATTTGGCCCCTGTTAAGTTTGCCGTATCGCCGCTGCTAAAAAACAAGCCGGAGCTGGTTGGGAAAGCCCGCGAAGTCTATAAGACGCTAAAAGCAAAATACGGCGCTGTGATGTGGGATGACAACGGCAACATCGGCAAGCGTTACCGCCGCCAGGACGAGATAGGCACGCCGTACTGCGTGGTAATAGACTTTGAGACCCTTGAGGACGATAGCGTGACCGTTCGCGAGCGCGACACGACCAAGCAAGAACGCAAGAACGTTGAAAACATCACTTTTTAGGAGCATTGCCGCTAACTCCCAGGCTGTATTTACCATTACTGAAATGGACGCGGTCTGAATCAGTGGTATATTAAGGACAAGTTATGAGACCGTTCAGAAAAAAACAGCCAAACCAGAAGAAGCCTGGCAACTACGCCTTCATAGACAGCCAAAACCTGAATCTTGGCACCCAAAAAATGGGCTGGAAGATGGACTGGAAGAAGTTCCGCGACTGGCTGAAAGCCGAATACAACGTGGAAAAAGCCTTTATGTTTATCGGCTATATGCCGGATTATGAAAAACTGTATGACCAGCTGCACTCGCAGGGATTCCTGGTGGTGCTCAAGCC
>JBATRZ010000055.1:0-1836 GCA_049292975.1 Saccharimonadales bacterium (SeqCode)
TTGGCACTGGCATCGGCACCAAAGCCGCCGAAGTCATAAACTACACCCCCGAGATGTACCTGGCCCCCAGCCCGCTGAAGAACCCGGCTGACGGCCCCGCCGACAGCTCGGCAGATGCCTATGATTCCATTACTACCATGCCGCCGGTGTACTAAAGCGTATTTACTTATATTGCCTGGCGTTTATAATGAGGCATAAGCGTCATGAAAAAATTGCGAATAAGCCGCAGAGGGCTGTTACTAATAGGGGCAGGTATGCTGCTGCTGCTGGCTGCCGCTGCAGGCGCAGGCTTATTACTTACCCGTAATAAGCCGGCAGAAGTAACCCCCGCCAAAGTATTGACAGAAGAGGAAGAGACCCAGCAGCAGATGCAGCGGGTTAGGGAAGCCGTAGACTCGATGTATAACGAAAAGGCCAAAACCTATGCCAAGATAGCCGCAGATGTCCAGAGCCCCGACATGCTGCAAACTTACACCAGCGAAGAGCAGGCCGGTGCCGGATTTGTCATAATCGAACAAAGCATTGCCGCCGGCGACCTGGCCAAAGCCAGCCAGTACATTAGCTTGCTTATGCGCCGTAATGACAGCCACGGACTTAATGCCGCCAAGTACTGCTACAAGATAGCCGCCGATGACCGCGCCCGCAAAGCCTGCAAAGACAGGGCGGAAGAGAATGCCCGTAGCCAGGGCATCATAGGCCCCAAAGAAAGCCTGCCGGTAGATTACATGATCCAGAAAGACGGTGAAGGCTAGTGACAGCCCTAACAAACCTAACAAACCTAAAACCCAAACACATCTGGAGCCTGGCCGCCCTAAGCCTGCTGCTGGCACTAACCAACACACTGCTTAGCCCGCACAGGGTGTCGGCCCTGGCGGGTGACCCGACGGGGGTGTTGCCATCCGGTACCGGCTGGCTGATCGTCTCCAGACCGGGCAGCAACGGTATGGACGCGCCGCAGATGACCGCCTACGCGTACGTGCCGGGCACAGGCAGCAGTTTTGATATGCGGATAGAAAACGCCTGTGACAGCACCGGGCAGGATGGAGGTGACCCCAATCAGAATACGTACTTTACGTATTCAAGCAGTGATGTCAGCAGCGTGAGCATAAATTCCGGAGACGGTACCATCACAAGCGTATTTGGCCACCCCACGGTTCTGTGCGATTCCGGCAGCGACGTGTATGTAAGGGCGAACCTTGCCAGCACGGTGCCGACCCAGGTAATTAACGGCACTACTTACCGCCGCGTCAGGCTGTGGGCGACGATAGGGAGCAATTCTACGTTTTACGAAAACAGGTTCAAATTTCGTGCCGTGACATCGGGCGTTCTATTTGGTTTTATGACGTTTGCCAGCCAACCGGGCAGCAGAGCAGATTATACGGGCATTGCGTACGACAATGGATCGCCCGGCTGGGGATGGAGCACGCAACTGACCTTTGCGGAACCATGCGGCGGCAGCGGCACGGGCAGGCGGTTATATTTCTTTGACACCGACCATAGTAACAGCAGTTCTCCCCCCTCATCGCCCTATTGGCAGTATAACAACCAGCCCATGCGCTACATCATACATTCATTTAGCAGGCTGGATGATGCGTATATTGGTGAAGAGACGGCTGGCACCCTTACTCTTACTGGCGGCAATAATGCATATGAAACCTCTGCAGCCTTTAACACCTCATCCAACAAAAAATACCGGATAACCATATCCAATATTAACTACGAAAACAGTATCCAGATAGCGCTGCCTTTATCGCCGGCCGCCGCGCTTGACAGGTGTACGCCGAACCCACCACCCCCACCACCACCCCCACCACCACCCCCACCACCACCCCCACC
>JBATRZ010000056.1:0-26602 GCA_049292975.1 Saccharimonadales bacterium (SeqCode)
CTTCTTCCAGAATCTAGGCTGGAATGTGGGCGATAATTATCTGGCTACGCGCGGCCGCATCTATCAAACGGGCACCGGCAGCCGCCTGGTATTTATCCTTAACGGTGAAAAAGTAGACAGCATAACAAATCGTCTGATAGCCAGCGAAGACCGCCTGCTGGTGTCGTTTGGGCCTGAAAACACTGATTTCCAGGCGCAGTTCGATGGTATCAGTAAGACGGCTGCCGAACTTAATCACACCCCAGATCCCGCCACTTGCGGCGGTCTAAACGGTACGGGCTACAATAATTTCGTTGGCCGGCTCAAACGCGCGACGTTTTGGAACTAGGCGTAACCTAGGAAAACCGCCTGCCGGTGTTTGCAGTATTAGTCTTGTGCAGACCCGTTCATATCTGTTATGATGACTCTAAATGGGTAAAGCCGCCGCGCGTAAAAAAACGACGACTTCAGCCGATGATCCTGCACTGGATTATCTGCCGGTGTTTGATGCCCGCCAGATGCTGCTAGGCAATTTAATCAGCATGGGCTGGCGTCTTTTACTGACGGTGCTTATTCCGATTTTTATTGGGGTTCAACTGGACCGCAAATTCGATACGTCGCCCTCGCTCACGCTGGCAGCGTTTTTCATAGCCATCTTCGCTTCAGGCACGCTTATTTATAAGACCTATAACGAGCTGAACCTGCAGGCTGCAAAGGAAGAGGCGGATAAAGCCAGGAAAACCAACAAAAAAGTAAAGAGGAGCAAGAATGCTTAATTTGTTTGCCGCGTCAGACAGCAGCGGCCCGGCTATCCACATTACCCCCGGCGAGGTCTTTACCATCGGTAACTTTAGCATCAGCAACTCGATGTTTTATGGCGCTATCAGCTCGGTTTTGATTATCATACTCTTTACCATCATCGCCCGCCGCATGACCGTGCGGCCAAAACGCGGCTTCACGCAGTTTGTTGAGATAGGCGCTGAATTTATCATCAGTACCATCCAGAACTCGATGGGTTCACGGGCGAAGGCAATTAAATACGCGCCGTATTTTGTTACGGCATTCTTTTTTGTCATGCTCAGTAACTGGCTAGGCCTGCTGCCCGGCGTCGGTGAAGCTGTCACTCTTGGTAATACCCCTGCCCTGCGGCCGTTTACGGCAGACCTGAACGGTACGCTTGCTGCTGCAACCGTGATGATGCTGCTGGTGCAGGTCTTTGCCGTCCGCGAGTCCGGACTAAAACGCCATGTGCGCCACTATTTTGCCGGCAGCCTGAAGAACCCGGCTACCTACCTGCTGGGATTGTTCGAGCTTTTCTCGGAGCTGACCCGTATCTTTAGCCTGGCGCTGCGCTTGTTCCTGAACGTTGCTATCGGCGAAATCATCATCGCTATCTTCACCTACCTGGGCAGCTTTGCCGCCCCTATTACCGCCCTGCCGTTCATCATCCTTGAGCTGTTCGTGGGCGCGCTGCAGGCCTATATCTTCACTATGCTTCTCATAATGTACCTTAGCTCGGCAATCGCACATGATCATGCCGCCGAAGAGGCACACGATCACGAGATGAAGAAGCTGGAGACCGCGCATGCGTAAACCAGCCCAGACATCTGTCAAATATTTCACGTACTACGCAGTACGGGATGAAAATCCCGGACGAGAACGGGTCCCCGCGGAACCCGTTCCGCAGGGTAAAGGAGCGGAGCGTATATGTAATACGTGAGCACCGCGCACCGTGATTTTTGCCCGATATGTGCAAACGCGGGATATTTGAACTAACAATAACGAGTAAACTCAGGAGTAAAAATGGATACAGAAGTACTAGCTAAGGGCATCATGATGGGCTTTGGTATGTTAGGGCCGGCAATTGGTATCGGCTTGATTGGCTCAGCCTTCATGAACGCCGTAGGACGCAACCCGGAAGCCGCCAAATATTTTGGCCAGGTGTTTGTGGTTATCGCGATTGTAGAATTAATGGCTCTGCTTGTCTTTGCCTCTTTGTTTATTATCTAGGCAACGCTTTAAGAATGGAGAAATTGTAGATAATGTTACCAACTTATTTTGCAGCAGCAGAAGCAGCAGCAGATCATGCCGGGGAGAGCGGCATCCTGGGCTTTAGCCTGCAGGCGTTCCTGATCCAGATCGTTACTTTCATACTGGTGTTCTTTTTACTTAAGAAATTTGCCTTTTCCCGGATAGTCGCAATGCTGGATAAGCGCCATGAGGTTATCGAAGCCGGGGTGCGTCATGGTATGGAGATGGAAAAAGAGCGCGCCAATCTAGAGAAAGAAATCGCTAAGATAGTGCGCGAAGCCCGGCACGATGCCGATGAGATTATCGGCACCGCCAACAAAGAAGCCCGCGAACTCGTACGTGAGGCCGAGAAGAGCGCGCACAAGAAGACCGAGGTCATGCTGGCCGATGCCGAAGCACGAATCAATGAGGAATCCGAGCAGGCCCGCCGCAAACTCGAGCGCGAAATTGTTGGTCTGGTATCCGAAGCCACAGAAGCCGTGGTAGAAGAAAAGGTAGATGCCAAGAAAGACGCCGAGCTGATTGATAAGGCTATAAAGGGCAAGCGTAATAAATAATGACCACGAATCCCGCGATTTGCCCATACCGGACTTGCCGTCTTACGGTACGCGCCAGCAGCATTGAAAATCAGCTGGCTTACGTTCCGTATCATCGCATCCAATCTGGTCTAAGCATGGAATCCGCGGCGTGCACGGCAGGAGCAAGGCCATGAGCCGCGTAACCCGCAAGGAACTGGTCGAAGTAATCGGTGAGCAAACGCTGCAAGTCTCTGGCAATACCAAACAGCTGGTTGATAACATCGCCGCTTATTTGGCTACCGGGCACCGCAGTATTGACCTTGGTTCTTTGACACGCGACATTATGCAGTATCGCCTGGAACGGGGTTATGTGGAAGCGGTAGCCGTGGCTGCCCATCCGCTCAGCCCTACCGTTATGACGGATATCGAAGAGCTCCTTAAGGAGCATTTCCCGGGCAGCAAGAGTATAAAGGTGGACCAGCGTATCGACGAGTCGCTGGTTGGCGGTATCCGTATCGAACTGCCTAGAGAAAATCTGGACTTATCAATAAAAACTAAATTGAATCTGTTTAAGCAGCTGGTCGCAGACGGGAACTGAATGAGAAATTTCACAATCACCAGTTCACATTTCACATTAATTTTACATTTTTCAAATAACAACTTCACTGCGGAGCAATGTGAAATGCTAAATGCTAATTTTATGGAAAATGTAAATTGTAAATTGACAAATTCTTCCAAAGGAGGTTGCTAGATGGCAATAAAAGATGATATAAGCGTAGCCGATTTATCGGCAGATATCCGGGCGGCGATAGCCGGGCTGAAGAAGCGCCCCGAGATAGAAGAGACCGGTATTGTAACCCGCGTTGGAGACGGTGTGGTCTGGATTTACGGCCTGACTAGCGTAGGTTATAACGAGATGGTCGAGCTGGAGGCAGTTGGCGGCGGCATCATCACCGCCTTTGCCTTTAACCTGGGATCCGAAGAAATCGGTGCCGTACTGCTGGGTGAAGATGTGCAGGTCAAAGCCGGCGCCAAGGCGCACCGCACAGGTAAAATCGTAGAAGTGCCTATCGGTCCCGAGCTGGTTGGCCGTGTTGTAGACCCCTTGGGCCGCCCGCTTGACGGCAAGGGCGCCATTAAGACCGCCAAGACTGCCCCAGCCGAGCGCATCGCCCCTGGCGTACTGGCCCGCAAAAGTGTGCATGAACCGCTGATGACCGGCATTATTGCCATCGACGCCATGGTGCCGATCGGCCGCGGCCAGCGCGAACTGATCATCGGCGACCGCCAGACCGGCAAGACCGCCGTAGCGCTGGACACCATGATCAACCAGCATAAACAAAACACCGGTGTCGTGAACATCTATGTCGCTATCGGCCAAAAGATGAGCAAGATTGCCCGCCTGGTAGAGCGCCTAAAGCGCGAAGGCGTCATGGAGCAGACTATCGTGGTTGCAACCTCGGCTGCTGATCCTGCAAGCTTGCAATACCTGGCTCCGTACGCCGGCGCTACCATGGGCGAATACTTCCGCGATAACAAGCAGCACGCTCTGATAATCTATGACGACCTGACCAAGCACGCCGCCGCCTACCGCCAGATGTCCCTGCTGTTGCGCCGCCCGCCGGGCCGCGAAGCCTACCCGGGCGATGTTTTCTACCTGCACTCCCGCTTACTGGAACGCGCCGCCAAATTATCTGATGATTTGGGCGCAGGCTCACTGACTGCCCTGCCCATCATCGAGACCCAGGCCGGCGATATCTCGGCCTATATCCCAACCAACGTTATTTCCATCACTGACGGCCAGATATTTATGGAAACTAACCTGTTCTACCAGGGTATCCGCCCGGCTGTGTCGGTGGGCTTGTCTGTGTCACGCGTGGGCGGCAGCGCCCAGACCAAGGCTGTCAAATCCGTTGCCAAATCGCTGCGCGTGGATCTGGCGCAGTTCCGCGAACTTGCCAGCTTCTCGCAATTCTCGACCGATCTGGATGCCGATACCAAGCAGCGTATCGAGCGCGGCCAGCGCCTGACCGAGCTGCTCAAACAACCGCAGTACACCCCGTACAGCACCTGGCAGATGTATGCCATACTGCAAGCAGCCACCGAAGGCGCCTTTGATAAAGTAGATGTTGCTAAAATCAAGAATGCCGAAGGTGCCTTGCTGAGGGAGCTGAAGAGCAAACATGCCAAGCTGGTCGATCATATCGATGGAGGTTCGGAACCGGATGATAAAGACAAGGAAACCATCCTGAAACTGGCACAGCACGTTGCCGGCAGTTACAAACCGGTGGATAAAGAAGTCAAGTAATGTTTAAGAAATATGAAATAAGATATATGAAAGATGGGATAGCTGCGCCTCTCCATACTCCTGAAGCCGGAGGCTGCCGTGGCTAGTACACAGCAATTAAAGCGCCGTATCGGCAGTGTCAAGAACACTAAGCAGATTACTAAAGCTATGGAACTGGTTGCAGCCAGCAAGATGCGCAAAGCCACCGAGTCTGCCCACCGCGGCCGGGCTTACCGCGAAGCGGCGCACGAAATGCTGGCCAGGCTGAACATGGTCACCGAGATTAACGATCATCCGCTGTATCAGGAGCGGCCGGTGCGTAACCGCCTGTATATAGCGATTACCTCGGATCGCGGCTTGGCGGGTGCGTATAACGCTAATATTATCCGGATGCTAACCCGTGCCGTAGGCGATGACCGCAAGGCTGGTATCAAGAGCCAGGTGATTATTATCGGCAAACGCGGCGGCCAATACTTACGGCGGATCGAGCAGCTGGATATTATTGCCGCTTACTCAGATATGGGCGACCAGCCTTCGGCTAACAGTATCCGGCCCATATTAAAAACTATTATCGAATCATACACCGCCGCTCAAACAGACGAGGTCTGCGTACTGTACACCAAGCACAAATCCAACATTACCCAAGTTGCCGATAACCTGACCATCCTGCCGGCTATTTATGAAGCATATGACTCAGACAAAGATTTGCCGGACCTGAATAACGTTACTTTCGAACCATCGCCCCAGGAAGTGCTTGAGAACGTAACTGAGCGTCTGCTGGAGGTACAGATATGGCAGGCCTTGCTGGAGTCAATCGCCTCGGAGCACAGTATGCGCATGCTGAGCATGAAGAATGCCACCGATAATGCCACCGATATCATCGCCGACCTGACACTAGAGTTCAACACGGCGCGCCAGGCCAAAATTACCCAGGAACTAGCCGAAATAACCGGCGGTGCAGAGGCTATGAAGGATGAGTAGCCAGCGCCGTCATTCAGGGATAAGCTAATATGGCCGGAACCAAAGATTCGCTGCCGCATGAAGCTACCGTAGTTTACCGGGTAGATAAAGAAATGGCTACCAACCGGAGCATCCAAAGATACTTAGAGGAACTTGCGCCAGAAGAAGCAAAGCGCTTCAGGGAATTCATGCACCACATTGGCTACATCATGTTCATGGACGGGGCCGGCAGGCCTATTGCGCAAGAGAACCTGCAGGTCGGGCATCAAGCTGTTGTCCTAAACCATGAGACGGATTTGTTTTTGCAGGGTGCGGCAGCATTGTCAGATTATTTAGACGAAGAATGAAAGGAGCAGATATGGCCACAGCAGAAGAAGTAATTATGAAGAATGAGATAGCAAGTATGAAAAACGGCAAAGACGGGATTGGCACACTATTTGCGGCTGTCCATATTATAAATTCCAAATACCATATTTCTAACAACGGAGGAAACCAATGAGCGTAACCGCAGAAAAAAAGCCAACTACAACAACAGGTTTAATAACGCAGGTCGTGGGCGTGGTTATTGATGCTGAATTTAGCGGGGGTTCCCTGCCGGCAATTTATAACGCGCTGGAAGTAACGCTGGATGGCCATAAGCTGCTGTTTGAAGTTGCGCAGCACCTGAATGAGTCGGCTGTAAGGGCCGTGGCTCTCGGTACCACCGATGGTTTGGGGCGCGGCGTGGAGATCCGCGACACAGGCGCGCCGATCAGCGTGCCCATCGGCGAAGAAACTCTGGGCCGTATGTTTGACGTCAAGGGCGAGCCGATTGACGGCAAGGCTGGCGTGTTCAAGAAATATGCGCCTATACACCGTACGCCGCCGGCTTTTGTTGAACAAAGCGGAGCCGTAGAGATTCTGGAAACCGGCATAAAGGTCATCGACCTTATTTGTCCTATCACCAAGGGCGGTAAGGTTGGTTTGTTTGGCGGTGCCGGCGTGGGCAAGACGGTGCTTATCCAGGAGCTTATTAACAACATTGCCAAATTCCACTCTGGCTACTCGGTCTTTGCCGGCGTGGGCGAGCGTACCCGCGAAGGCAACGACTTGTACCACGAAATGAAGGAATCGGGCGTTATAGAGAAGACCAGCTTGGTCTTTGGCCAGATGAACGAGCCGCCAGGCGCGCGCTTGCGTGTAGCCCTAAGCGGCCTGACTATTGCCGAAGGCTTCCGCGATCAGGGTTCCGACACCCTGTTGTTCATCGACAATATCTTCCGCTTTACCCAGGCCGGTGCCGAAGTGTCTGCCCTGCTGGGCCGTTTGCCCAGCGCCGTAGGCTACCAGCCAAACCTGGCAACCGAGATGGGTGCCTTGCAGGAACGCATTACTTCGACTCGTAAGGGTTCGATCACGTCAGTCCAGGCCGTGTATGTACCGGCAGACGATTTTACCGACCCGGCGCCAGCCACAACCTTTGCTCACCTAGATTCAACCATCGCGCTTAACCGCGCGCTGACCGAGCTAGGCCTTTACCCGGCTGTTGATCCGCTGGATTCCAGCTCGACCATCCTTGATCCCGAAATCGTCGGCGAGGAACACTACCATGTTGCCCGCGAGGTGCAGCGTATCCTGCAGCGCTATAAGGACTTGCAGGATATCATCGCTATTTTAGGTATGGAGGAATTATCTGACGAGGACAAGCTTACCGTATCGCGCGCCCGGCGTGTCCAGCGCTTCCTGACCCAGCCGTTCTTTGTGGGTGAGGTCTTCACCGGCAAGCCCGGCAAGTATGTGCCGCTAGCAGATACCATTGCCGGCTTCCGCGAGATCCTGGACGGTAAGCACGATGACAAGCCGGAATCTGCCTTCTATATGAGGGGCGGCATTGACGAGGCCAAGGAACAAAAATCTTGAAGGAGATAGGAGCGCGGAGAGTGGAGAGAGGAGAAAAATCCGAAAACCTTGATTCGTTTGAAAAACTACTCGCCTGGCAGTCGGCCAGAGAACTGGCTAAGCAGACTTATATTTTTACAAAAAAATTTCCTAAGGATGAACAATTTGCTCTGACTAATCAAATGCGCAGAGCTGGCACCTCAGTACCGGCTAACATTGCCGAAGGTTTCAGCCGACAGACAATAGCCGACAAATTACACTTTTATACGATAGCAACAGGTTCCCTTACAGAGCTGCAGAGCTTTAGCTACACGGCATTCGATATTGGCTATTTAAACGAAAGAAACAGAGAAGAACTATATAATAAGTGCGTAAGTACTCACAAAATTCTTGCAGGGCTTATAAAATCAACTAAAAAGCGTAAGCTATGATCTCACTTCTCACTCCTCACTCCTCACTCCATGATTCGAAAGGAATCATGCTATGATTCGTTTCGAATTAATATCACTAGACGGTGTTAAATTTTCTGAAGACGTCTATGAGATTACCCTGCCTACCATGGACGGAGAAATTGGCGTACTGCCCGGACATATGCCGCTGATTTCCGTTGCTAAGGCGGGTGTTATTCTGGTACGCCGCAGCCAAAGCGACCGTGATGATATGCGCGAAGTTTATGCCATATCAGGCGGTGCTATAGAGGTGTCAGGCGATACTTTGCGTGTGTTGGTAGACGAGGCAGACCATTCTGACGAGATTTCCGAAGAAGAAGCCCGGGATGCCATGAAGCGCGCTGAAGCCCTTAAGCTCGGTGCCAAGGATCAGGTATCTTTGGAGCAAGCCCAGAGCCTGATAGACCGTTCGGCCGTGCGCCTGCAGGTAGCCGGCCTTAAGAAGAGACATCAACGCCATTAATAAGCAAGCGTGCTTAGCTGCCGGGCACAGCAAGCGCGCGCGGGACTGTTGTTAGGGATGAGCCGTGCCGGCCAGGCTAGGCTGTAACGGGCGGTTCGAAGACGGTGTCTTCCAGTTCGCGTACGTCGCGTATCATGAACAAGAGGTCTGCAAACTGCATGCCGCGCGCGATTGTGTCCGTAGGGGCACGCTGCTGGGCGGCATGAGTTAATTCGCGGTATATGCCCTGGTTTTCTGAACGGAGGACGTCGTCTATGCGGACCAGGTCAGTTCTAAGCAATTTGCCTACACTAGCCAAAAACGTCATTTCCTGTTCGGTAAATTGACCGGACGATAGTGATTCGTTCATCGGCATACCGGGCGCTCCCTTATGTGGCTATACGATAGCACCATTTACGACTGGGGATTGTGATAATTCTCACAGCCTAGCGCCTGATATTATTGCTTTACAGGGGTGAAAGGGCTTGATTAGCCAGCCCCAAAGTGCTACGCTATGATGGTTGCAAAATTAGTTTTAGGGAAATATAGCACGTAAACATGGAACAATACCGTATGTACGAACAGGGAGAACTGACAATGGATGTAGTTGCTACAGTAACCGGCGAGCTTAGCACTGATTTTGCCGGATTGAAGCCGGAAGGATCCATTCATGCCGGTACGGTTAGCCAGCAGGATGCCGAAGCTAACGCCTATGAGGCGGCAGGTTACCAGCGAGAAGTAGCCTTAAGTTCGCCCTGCGTATGCATAGACGGCCGTTGCCGCAATGAAAACCAAATAGCTTTTGAGCTCGGTCCCCATATAGCAGGCGGCGCTATGACCTTGCTGGTTGCTGCCGAGGCTGTGAATCATCCGTTCCGCGGTGCGGAAATGTTGAAGTATGCCAGCAACCTGCGGGATGATAACGACCCTGCTTTTACCGGCTTTGACCTCAGAGCCCATGATGATGACACCAACCGTGCTGCCGGCTACGCAAACGGCACCGGTTGCGGCGCCAATGACAAGCTGCCGGCTATCGGCGTGAACTTCCGTGAGAACAAGGACGCTATTGCAGGCGTGCTGCAGGCACTGATGGGTGATGATTTTGACGCCGCAGTCTATGACGGCTTGGTACTGCCCGAGCCATCCGAGGAAGAATGGGATAAGAATTTTTTGCGTCAAGCTGTTGGGGCTGAAAATGTCGAGAATTTGCACGATGATCATGAGGGTGTACACGGACATAGGGAACAACAGGTTATCTTTAACTTCGTGCCCGGCACAACCATCGACCGTGATGCATACGCGGGAGCCACGGGCAAGCAAGCCTTTGTGGTTGATGCCTGGTACATCAAAGAACTTGCCAACCGGCTTGCAACCGGTATCAACGCCGATGCCCAAGCCCGTGCCATGGAGCACGCCATGATTGCTTATCAAGTCGCAACCTATCTGACGTTATGCGATGGTTCGCACCGTGCCGCCGTGCTTAAGCCTGCCGCCTAACAGCATACCCCTGTTGTTGTAAAGTTTTACAGCGAAGCCGTATCTATTGCATTTGCATAGTTACGACTGTATTGTATTAGGTATAAATTAATGGAGGGTTTTACGTAATGACAGTGCGATCAAGGATCGCGATGTTGGCGGCAGAGTTCCTGGGTACCGCTACCCTGGCGACTGTGGCAATTAACGTTTCGCGTTCACAAATTGGAATCGGCTATTTTGTAGCCATTGGCGTCGGTTTGACGCTTGGAATGCTGGTATTGGCATTAGGACCTGTTTCTGGCGGGCACTTCAACCCTGCCGTAACTATCGGTCTTTGGACTGTCCGCAAGGTTAAGACCCTGCAGGCAGTGTCTTACCTGGCAGCACAGATGCTTGGCGGTTTGGCCGCCTGGCAATTGGCCAACTACTTTGTCGGCCAGGAGTTGCCAAGTGTTGCCAACAAATCATTCGACTGGAAAGTTTTGGTTGCCGAAGCCGTGGGTACGCTAGTATTCACCTTTTTGGTATCCAGCGCTGTTTTCCAGCGCTATGAGGGCGGCAAGGCTGCTGCGCTCATCGGCGGCGGCCTGACTATTGGCGTTATTGTTGCCTCATCGGCATCAAACGCGGTACTAAACCCAGCCGTTGCTTTGGCTAATCAAAGTTGGTCATGGGCGTATGCCGCCGGTCCAATTGTAGGTGCGCTTATCGGCACGAACCTGTACGTGCTGTTGTTTGCGCCGGTCGAAGCCCTAGGCTTACCGCGCCGCGTACGCGCCGCAGAGGTTAGGCCAGCACCAGTTGCCGCTAAGTCACGTGCGGCAACTGCCAAGAAACCGGCTGCCCGCAAATCGGCTGCCAAAAAGCCAGCTGCACGTAAACGCAAGTAATACTAAGCAAGTTGGTTATATTTAAAAAGCCCCGCGTATGCGGGGCTTTTTAAATAACTATTAATCTTCGCGTCGTTTTTGCAGGACTTGTTTGAACATAAATAACGGCAAGACGACATTTGCGATTACTGCGAAGATCCAAATAATCAGAGTAGCCAGTATCCAGGTGCTAAGGCCGCTGATATTGATACCGTCTGATATCAGGCTGGTGAGTATCAGCCCAACCAGCGTCGTAACCAACGCTATACCGCCCACAAGATACGATGCGCTGCGCAGTGCCACAGACAGGATGAATGGTCCAAGAATAGTTGTAGCGGCCGTAAAAATCACTACCGCGATTACAAAGGCGGCACCGTCAATTGAAAAATCATTTAGTATTACTGCGGCAGCCAACAGGCCGGCTGCATTTGCCAGCAACGATAAGCTAGTCCGGGCTAATAATCGAAGCATACTTACTCCTTTATATTGATTATTGCAATCATCATAGCACGGCCAGCGGTAATGTAAGCTCTAGCGCCGGTGCTATACTTTAACTATGAACAATACCGCACCGGCACGGACTGCAGCTGTAATAACCGAAGAAGTAATAAACAGCAGTCTTCATGGCCTCGGAGCAATAGCCGGTATTGCCGGACTAATAATCGGCTTAATAATGCTGCAAGGCGCGCCGGCATCATACGCGGCTGCCTTTTCTGTATATGGAGTGTGCTTGATTATACTCATGCTGATGTCATGCCTGTACCATGCGCTCAAGTTTACACGGGCCCGCAAAGTATTTAGGGTACTAGATCATAGCAGTATATTCCTGCTGATTGCCGGTAGCTATACTCCGTTCGTAATGATGCTGTACGGGGGCTGGACCCAAGCATTGATGCTGGCATTTATCTGGTCGATAGCAATAACCGGTATAACCTTGAGGGCTGCTTTGCCTAAGCTTATGTCGCGCTACGGCATGGTAGTTTATATTGCGATGGGTTGGCTGGGGTTGATGTTTATACCAAAGCTAGGCTCGTTACCGCCGTCTGCTATATGGCTGCTGTTTGCCGGCGGGGTCTTTTATACCATCGGCGCAGCCCTGCTGGCAATCAAGAGGCCGTTTATCCATACGGCTTGGCATTTGTTAGTAATTGCTGCGGCTCTAAGCCATTATTTAGCTATCGCGCAGCTTGCCTAGGTGCACGCCGGATGGCTAGAGCCCGTTTTTTAACCAAGCATGCCAAAAAAGCAAGTCATTGAACGAAAACAAGACCATAATTTTAATCGGTCAAATCAGCGATAAACTGGCGCATGCCGGCGGCCGAGGCGGCATAGCCGCTGATGTCGGGCAGCTCGAGTGTTTGGATATGCTGCCAGACGTTTACGACAAGACGTTTGAATTCCGTATATTCGTCCGCATCAAACTTCAGCTCAAGCGGCGGGGCGCATTCACCCGATGGCAGGGGCTCGATAAACTCCAGGGCGGCTGATTCCACCCTGTATCCCCGGTAAGACGCTGATTTCTCTACCAGCAGCGCATAGAAGTACAGCTGCTGCTTGTAGTTAAGGTATTTGGACGTACTGCCCCATTTGATGCTTGGATTGCCTGATTTGAAGTCGATGATACGCACGGTCTTAGCCTTCTTATCTACTTCCAGCCGGTCGATCTTGCCTGTCAGCCGCGCGCCTTCAAGGACGGCGCCTTCACGCCGGAAATCGGCTTCTATTTCGGCAGTTCCAGCGATGCGTTTGCCGCATTTACCCAGGAAGTTCCTCAGCGCACGTTGCCCGCGGTCGGCATAGATCTTCTCGTCACCGCTATTCAAGCCGCCCCGTTTTAGCGAAGCCATGAAGTAATTGACTGTCTCAGCAGTGCCGGGCTTGGTGCCGGCCTGATGCTCTTTTTGGTAGCGCTCTAAGGCGCGGTGCAGCGCGTTGCCGTAAATGCTGTCAGGTGTTGGCGCTTCCGGGAATCTGAGCAATGTGTTAAGCAGGAAGTCCTGTGGGCCGGCGTACTCTACGTTTGTGAACGTGTTGAGATGTGTCGGGCTCATAACGTAGTGGTTAAGCCGGTCTTGCAACAGGCTGCGCAGTGCAGGCGTGAACGTAGTGTGCCGCGAGTGCCACAGGGTATCGACATCAGCACGCAGCTGTTCCGCCGCCCGCTGGGTGGTAATGACGTGCTGGTAATGCTCAGGCAGGACACGGGCCAGGCGTTCATCACCAGCGCCGCTTTCTTGCATGTATTTAACAGGCAGCGTCTTCTTGCCAGATTCTTTAAGCGCATGGCTGGTTGCTATTAGCCCCTGTTTGGCACGAGTGATGGCGACAAACAGTAAGCGCCGCAAATCATCCTCGCCGCCGCTTTCATGACGCACATAGCGCAAGTTATATGGCAGTAAAATCTTGTTGCCTGCCCCGCGGGCCGTACCGCCCCACACGTCGTCAGTCATGCACGGCAGATACACGTGATCGTACTCAAGACCCTTTGCCTTGAAAACCGTTGCTAAATGCACGGCGGATTCTGCTTGGGCTATCGGGTGGGTGTTAATAAGCGGCTGCCCGGCCTCCTTGTAGGCATAGTACAAGCGCAACAAACCATCGATTGTCAGGCGTTTGTCTTCCCTGGCCTGCTGGTCCCTAAGCTGGCTGCGTATGACGGTTAAATGTGAAATAGCTTCGTAGAATTGCAGCGAAGATTCCTTGATAGCAGCTTCAGAAAAATAAAACGCTTTGAGCGGCGACGTATAAGCCATGCCGCCGGTATGGTACGGTTTTGCGCCCGTAATGTAATCTAGTGTTTCCTCCAGACCGAGTGTATCGGCTTGTCCGGCCAGTGCCAACAGGAACAACACCGGCTGTTTAGTCTGTTTATACTTCAGGGCTACTTCGGCCCACGGCCTACGGACATCATTTTCCCGGTCATAGCGGCTCCAGTTTATTTGCCAGATTATTTCGGTTGGAATCTGCCAATAGTCTAAGGACAGCACGCGCGGCAATAACTCGTCCATGAGCGCCCTGTTATTTGTTTTGGCAGCTACCAGGAACTCGCAGACCAGTAAAATAGCCTGAACCACCGGAGTCTCGAAGATGTTTTCGCGTTTTTCATAGCTCACCGGTATGTCGCGAGCATTTAAAAACGGTACCAGGCCTTCCAATATAGCGTGCTTGGGCGCTAAAACGGCAATTTCTGACGCCTCGGCTCCTTGCTTAATCTGCTCCGCAATCGTATCGGCGATCCAGCCGAACTCGGCTGCCTGGCTATTGAACTCATGCCGGGCGATGGAGGCTTTGCTTGGCAGACTGTCGCTGGCGGCAAGAATGTCCTTGCTGACACCCTCTAGATTATGGTGAAGACGCGATTCTATTTGTCCGGCTATGTTGTGCGCCGTATGCAAGATGTCGTGGTGCGAGCGGTAATTACGCACCAGATTGACGATTGCGACGTCGCGGAAGGCCGCTAAGAATGCCAGCATGTTGCCGATATCAGCACCCTGGAAGGCATATATGCCCTGGTCGTCGTCGCCTACTGCCATGATATTAGGCCGGCCCTCATGTACCGGATGGTCGGCCAGTAATTTTACCAGCTCAAACTGGGCGGCATTGGTATCCTGGAATTCGTCGAGCAGGATATATTGATAACGTTCCTGCAGGTTATACTTAAGCTCTGGCTTCTGGTTCAGGGCCTCGATGGTGCGCAGAATCATGTCGTTAAAGTCATACTGGTTGGTACGCGTCAGGACCTCTTGGTATTGCCGGTAGAGGCGTGCCAGCGAATGCATACGCAGTGCGTTGTCTGGGTCGGCGAAGGTCCAGCGGTCCTCTTCATCTTTCTTAAGCCACTGGTTCTTCCAGGCGGTTAGCGGTTTGGTGGAGTTATTTGCCTCCGAATCTTGCAGGGCTTGTTGCAGGGTTTTGGCGGCGTCATGCGCCAGTTTGCTGCCGTCGCTGTTTATAGCGTGCAAAATATCCACGAATAAAGCCTGCGCACCGGCGGCTCGGCGCGGAACCGGTGTATAGCGGGACATTACATCGCGGATAAGCGGCGACAGGTGCGCGCTAGCCCCGGCATTGGCCGCGGCAATGGCCTCGATATCATCGGGATACAGTTTTGCCTGCTTAAAGTCAGCTATGGTAGACAGCACGCTCTTTAGGTAATGCCGTGCGCTGCGCAACGGGTCGGTAAACGGCAGCTTGTCTATGATGGCGCTGATTATCTCAAGCTGGCCAAGTTCATTGATTGGCCGCTCCAGACGGGTGTCTTCACCTGTTTCCAGATCTATCGTCTCAAAAAATTCAGGAAACTTCCGGATAATGTCGCTGCTGAAACTGTGGTAGGTATTAATCTGCACGTCATAGGCGGCGTCGCCAATCATGCCCGTTAAACGCTCGCGCATATTCAGCGCGGCAGCATCGGTAAACGTCAGGCACAGCAGATTCTGGGGCAAGGTGTCCGTAAGGCGCAGAATGTTGGCTACCCGCGCGCTGAGCAGTTGGGTCTTGCCTGTGCCCGGTCCGGCCAGCACCAGCAGCGGCCCGTCTATGGTATCTACGGCCCGGCGCTGCTCGTCATTGAGCATTTTGTATACGTCCTCAAACGTTTGCATGCGTTTATTGTACCTGTTATACAGATCCGCTGCCACTGCTGAATCTTGAGTAAAACTTACAACATGTTATAATATGTTAAATGACCGAATCTGCAAGCTGGCCTGGCCCCGAGAGGTGGACCGATGGAGATTACATTACCTCGATGTTCGAAGACGCCCGCGACTTAGCATCGCGTATGGATGCCCTGTCAGTACCGGTGCGGGAGGCTGATTTGGATGACGACTTTGAGGCCGGCATGGAAGCCCTGGCAGGCATAGCAGAACTCTACACCGGCTATCAGTTTACCTTCGAAGGCACGGGCCTTGGGCCGGTCTGGGACCAGCTTGGCAGGCCGTTCACAGCCTACGGCCAATTTGCCGGCGGCAGCGGTGTGTTTGACGGTTTTCATCTGTACGATGCCTCTGTGACTGATCATATTAATGCCCAGCATGTCAGTGAACCGGCCGACGTGACGCTGGCAAATCTGGAAGACCCAGAAGATTTTTACGATAACTACCGCAGGCTTCAAGAAACCCTGGACACGCCGCCGGAGGGTCTGCGCCTGTGCGCACGTTTTGTTGCCGGCGTTCAGTCTGGTGACCTTGAAGTAGCCGGCCCTGCCTTCCGTACAAAGGAGATAAGGGTTGTGTACATGATGGATGCCGCTAGCTTGCACGTTACCACCGCCGAGCCTATTGAGCTCAAGGCCGACCCTTCCACTTACCTTCAAGATCTGCACTGCGCGGCCGCCGAGTACGAGCTATTGCTAAACCGCGAAACGTTCCGCAACCGTCCTGCAGCCGGCCAGGCGCGCTTGCTGGGTGACTACCTGAACCGGAGCAAGGGCGAACTATTCTCGGCCGACTTTGATGTTGAGCTTAGCGCTGCAACCGTATTAGCGAACCTGCAGACGCCGGACGGATTGAGCCTGGGACGCTATGACCTGCAATATGGCGGTGAAAATTTTTGGGCGCGCGTAGCAGGCATAGACGTACTGGAGCGCATCGGCATTGATGACGGCCTGCCGCTTGGGCCACAGGCACCTGCCGTGGGTCCGGAGTCAGGCTTTTGCATGGTTGTTGAAATTAGTGACGAGGTCCGTGATAGCCTGGGCTTGCAATCCAATATAGTCTGGGTGCCGGTGAGACAGCCTGGCCTTAAAGCAAACTTCTACCCGCGCGACACCGCCTACTGGTTTTAATCTGTTTACGTATCGGCCAGGTTATTTTATAATCTTACCATGTCGTATTCAGGAGACGGGGAGTCTACGCTCTACCCCTCTGTCTTTGGTAATGAGCAGGAAAAAAGCGTAACTATCGAGCGCGTTATCGAAGTTCCAGATCCTTTGTTGGAAGGACTAACAAGGGTGCGCCGGGTAATGACCGAGCCAGAAGACGTCGCAGAGTTCCGTCCTGCCGAGCTGGACGCAGGCTTTGAGTATTTGCCTAATGGTTTTCGTATTTATGATGCAATGCACCGCATCCAGGGAGAACAATTCGGTGAATCCCAGAAGATCGAAATCGCTACGCCCGAGTGCTTGAATCCGCGCGAGCTGGCAACGGTGATGCGTACCGGCGAGCTGATGTTGCAGCGCGGCATCGAACAGTACATAAATACGCACCGAAGCAGCTTAACGCAGGTAGATGCCGTGCGCGTACAGGCACGGGTTATAGACAGTGCGGGCAACAGCTGGGGCTGTCATGACAACTATGGCTTCTTGCCCGATTTATACAAACGGCTGAAGGGATATAATTTTGACACATTCCTAATAAATCATCTTATATCGCGCCACTTTGTGACGGGTGCCGGACACATGGACCCGGACGGCACCTACCACTTCGCACAGAAGCCGGTTTTAACAGGCGAGGTTCAGGCTGATGGTTTTAACGCGCGCTACTTGACTACAAAGGACGATACGCATAATGGCGAGGGGCTGGTACGCGTAGAGGTGGGGTCATCGGACGTAAATATATCGGACTGGGCCGCACAGATGCGCATCGGTTCGGTGGCCTTGCTGGCTGCAGTGGTTGCAAGCGGCAGCGGCCAGGAGTTGCGCAAACATTTCAGCGTCTATGACATTGATGATCAGGATGACGTGATTGATGCCAGCCGCATGCATAATGACACTGGCTGTGCAGGGGGCAACCGTCAGCGCCAGATGGTGGAGTTCGAGGCGGCTTTAGCGCGCACCTTCCTGGAAAAACTCGGAGCGGATGCGCCCGGCCAGTATGTGCACTTGGCCAAAGAGCTGCTTAAGTACTGCCAGGATTACCGCGATGTAGTCAGCGGCGTGCAACCGCTTCAGAACATTGGCGATCGTGCAGATTGGGCGGCCAAGCTGTTTGTCATAAAAAGCCGCATGGCACGGTCGCGTGAAGCTAGCGAAGGGCGTGAGATGGGAGACATGAAATCCATGCGCGATGACCTAGAATATGACTTTGTGGGCGTAAGACCCAAGCATGAAAGCGGCTGTTTTTATGAATACGGCCGCGGCCATAAGCTGCGCGAGCGCGGTGTTTTCCGTGACACGGTTTTGGCGCGCGAGATAGTGCGCTATTACCGCACGCCGCCCGCCTCACGCGCACAGGCGCGCGGCAGCCTAATAGAACAGATCCGCGCCTCGGGCAAGACGATAAAGCAGGTTGGCTGGGGCTTCGTGTCATACCGGCACCGCAATCATCGTGATGCGCACGTTACTTTGCCCTATGGGCAAAATGCTGCTATGCCGGCGGGCAGCGAGAAGATTAGCGCCGGCAGTAATAAATAACCGGTATACTTTGGCTAATTAAAGCTGCCGGTCGTGCTTGAAACGATACGGCTTACGCCCAATGGTACGGTTGCTAGGAATAGCTGGTGCTCAGGATAATCCCTGCCGGCAGCCATATCGGCGCGCGGCCGTCCTATTTCGACATAGCCCGACAAGCTGATACCTTGGTATCTCGCCTTACCATTCCCGTCGTCTATTTCGCTTAGACCGCAATCGACGTAGTGGAAATCTACCAGGTCATCCTCGTCAGTTTCTATTATCTCGTAGCCGCCGGTCGCTTTGTTGAAATGTAGAAAATACGGTATGTGCATAGTCAGGCGGTTGCGTCCAGTTGTTACGAACAGGGACTGTTCTGTCACGGCCGAATCAATATCATCATCAATCATGCCAGACTGCAATTGATAAGTTGCCTCGAACTCACCGCGGAAGGTTGTGCAGGAAGTTATGGCCTGCTGCAAAAACGTGGTTTGATTCCCGTTTTCGCCGCCGCCAGACCGCAAAAACAGCCGGAAATACAGCGATGCCGCATCCAGGGACGATACCAGCAGATTGTCTGCATCGCCATATGCATGCTCTTGCGTGATGACACTTGCGTCTGCTGATTCCAAAGCTTCCAGCTGCAACAGGCCGTTGTCTAAGAGCGCCGAGGCCAGTTGTGTGCTTAGATACTCCACAGCCTGCTTGGTGGGTGCTGCGGCGTCTTCGTATATATCTAGTCCATAGCGGCCGGAGTCCAGCTGCAACATTTCGGGTTCGCCCTCACCCTCTGCCGGCATGATAAAAGCCGTGCATTGTCCCGATGCAGGCTCGTACAGCTCTATCTCAAACTCGGGGTAAGGATCGTCTTCTGCCTCACCGGCGATCGGTCTGTAGCCGGTGACCTCCAAATTACCGCGGCCATCTATAATGGCGGAGTAGTTGCGTACAACTACGTGCTCGGCATTTTCCAGGCGGTTACGCATAGCCTGTGCAATAGCGTTGCCTAGCCGTTCCTGCAGCTCGGCACTGGGCATTTCGGGCGCCGCGGCGGCCGCAGCCAGCTGCTTGAAGTAAGCCAGCACCATAGTTTCGTGGCGGTTGAGCTCTTCCTCTATCATGATAGTGCGGCAGATGTCACCTATCTCGCAGCGTGCTCTGTAGCTCTCCAGCTCGATCCTGTCTATGCCGCCGCAGATGTAACCCTCGATTACCTGGCCGTCAGGTGCAAAGCTGTACTCGAGCAGCATGTCACTTGCAGCCTCATCTTCTTCTTGCCCGAAGATAAAGATCCTTGATATTGTCAGGGGTTCATCATCTTCATTGGAGGTGCGGGTATTGAAGACCACACGGCCATAGGCGCACTGGTATTCATACGTAGACACCAGCACTTCATTACCACATTCCAGCGCCGAACGGGCCAATTCGCTTAAAACGCGAATGGCGTCATCGTCTGCAGCCTCATAGGCGTCGCCATATGGCGGGCGGTTCTCCATGCTCATTTGCGGCTAGTTTACCAGATTGCCCGAGGTTATGCACAAGCTTAATTACAAGCATGCGGCTAACGCAAAATAGAATTACACGGCAATGGTATTAGTTCTAACCCGCCAGCGCTGTTTAATTGGTGCACTATCCCCTGTTATCTTAATAGATTCTATATTTAGCGGCCGTAAACTGCTAGTATAGGTGGCTGATGTATGACTTTGATTTGCCGGCTGAACTGGTTGCCCAAGTCCCCGCCCGTCCGCGCGATCACGCGCGGTTGTTAGTGTATGCCTTGGCAGAAGGTTCTATCACCGATAGTGTCTTTTACAAGCTGGACAGATTTTTGCCCGTTACGGCTACCCTTGCTGCCAATAATTCAAAAGTAGAAACTTGCCGCTGGCTGTTTGATGACGGCAAGACAGAAGTGTTTGTGCTGGAAAAAACCGATACCCGCAGTTTGCGGGCCATGGTACGGCCTGGGCGCAAGTTCAGAGCGGGTACAAAGCTGCAATTGACTGAATGGCTAGAGGCGGAAGTGTTGGCGATAGATCACGACGGCATCAGAACGCTGCGGCTAAACCTGCCGCATGACGATGCGCGGCTGCAGGCGTACGAGCATGTACCGCTGCCGCCTTATATTACACAAGATGATTCGCTGGCGGGCGAGTATCAGACCGTCTATGCCAAACCGCCTGGCAGCCTGGCGGCACCTACGGCCGGCTTGCACTTTACACCCAAGCTGCTAGCCAAGCTAAAGCAATCACACGGATTTGCCGAAATAACTTTGCACGTAGGACTTGGTACTTTTGCCAAACCATCGCCCGGGAATATAGCTGCGGGGCGCCTGCATGCCGAACAATACAGTCTGGATGGCAGAGCGGCCCGGACGCTGAATGCCGCAAGCCATATCACGGCTATCGGCACAACCACCATCCGTACGCTTGAATCGGTACGGCGTAAAGCCGATAAATTTGCGGCCGGTTCAGGCGAAACCGATATATTCATACGCCCGGGTTACCGCTTTATGGCAGCAGACAGTATCATTACCAACTTTCACCTGCCCAATACATCCTTGCTAATGCTAATCGCAGCTTTTATCGCCGATAAAAAGGGGCTGGATGAAACGGCCGCGGCGGCGGAGCTGAAGCGCATTTACGGTTATGCAATCGCCCAAAAGTACCGCTTTTACAGCTTTGGCGATGCCATGCTGCTTGTCTAATCCTGTATACCGAAAAAAGACCCCTGGCGTGTGTCTCAGACTCTAAATATAACCAGCTAAGCCCAACCGGAGAAAATCACTATATCTATACATTATACCACACTTGTCAATAGTTTGTGTCTTTTGGTCTCTTGGTAGCCCTAAAAGCACGCGCTGTCTGGCTAGTTTATAAGCAGCTACAGCTAAAAATTAAAAAATCCAATCGGGTTATTCGATAGCCGCGACTTTGGTGGCGCAAATCAGGCAATCGGTCTCTTTTTGGTCTTCCTTCAAGAAACGGTCGGTGGCCTTCCACCAAGGTTCGATATCGCGGTAGCCTATCCAGTCGGCAAAGCGGCGGAACATCCAGCCAATGCGGCCGTAGAGGTGCAGCGGGCCCCAGACGACAATTGCCCACTTGGGGCCTGCCGGTGTGACATAGACTGGTTTGCGCGGTTTGTAGGCGTAGGGGCGCTTACCTTCTGCGTGGCGCTTGAGGTTCTCGCTTACAAAGATAGCGTCATACAGCGCCGTCTGCGCCATACCGGTATACGGCGTGTCGGCATTATCACCTATTACAAAGATGCCCGGCCAGGCCTGCAGCAACTGGTCTACCTGTACCCTGCCGTTTTGAGCAAGCTGGAAGTGATTCTCTTTATAGAAATGATTGTTGGCTACGCCGGCGGTCCAGATGACGGTGTGGGAACGGATTGGTTTGCCATCCAGCAGCAAGCTGTCGGCCGTCTCGGCCTGGACGGGTTTGCCGAAATAAATGCGGACTCCAAGACTGCGCAGGCGCTTGGCCAGGGATTTACTGACGCTGGCTGGCATACGCGGCATAAGGCGCGGCGCGGCTTCTACCAGATCTATGTGCAGCTTGGGCTTGCCCTTGATACCGTGTTGCTTCATCAAATCACGTAAGTAACCGGGCAAGGCACCGGCCAGTTCAATGCCGGTCGGGCCGCCGCCAATAATGATGTAATGATGGTCTGGGTGATGACTCTCGGCAAGCTGCTTGTGCAGGTGGGCCTTGAACCTCTCGGCGTCATGCAGGGATTTAATACCATAAGAAAATTCTGGCAGGCCGGGGATGCCAAAGTAATTCGTTATGTTGCCGAGGGCTAGAATGAGGATGTCATACTCTACTTTGGCACCGCTGGCTAGCTTTAGGATACGTTCTTTGCGGTCTAGTTTGACAGCAGTGTCTATGAGAATATCGATGCGCTTATCCGCAAAGACTTCGCCGAGAGGAATAGAAGACATGACTCTGCTGCCACCTGTCGCGGTGTGGTACAACATCGGGTGATATTCGAAAAAGGGTTTATTCGCGACAAGAGTTACGCGGTAATCCGCCTGACCAGCCAGCTCTATGGCCGACTTAACCCCGCCGAAGCCGCCGCCCACTATTACGACATGTTGCTTTTTCATTTGTTCCTGCATGCGTATCCCGCACCGGCTTCCTAAATCCGGCAAAGCCGGAATTTAGGCGTGCCTCTTGGCTATTTCGATATAAAGCCCTTGCGGTACGCAGTCGCCGTACGTAGATACGGTTCTTTGCGTTCCGCGGACTTCCAGCGTAACTAGCCCTGGGCGTGGAATCCGCTTAGTAATTCTTAATGTTTAACCTACAAAGACGATTATACAAGATTCCCCGCGAATAGCATAAGCTTATTGCAAGGAAGCCGCTAAACAGCTAAGCTTAAAGTAATACATGCAAAATTTTACCGAGCTTTTGACGGCCGCTGGCTTTAAAGGTGATGTAGATACGTCTGCAGAAGCTAAAGAATTTTATAGTCACGATGCTTCGTTGTTCGAGGTAAGGCCGGAGCTGGTCGTAAGCCCCAAGGATACGGCCGATGTGCAGAAGTTGGTTAAATCGGTTATCAAGGGCCGCAAGGACGATCCTCGCTTGAGTATTACGGCGCGCGCAGCGGGCACAGATATGTCCGGCGGGGCTATCAACGAATCAATCATTGCAGATTTCACGAAGTACTTTGACAAGGTGATTAGCATGTCCCCAGACTCGGCGCATAGCCAGCCCGGCGTGTACTACCGCGACTTTGAGAGGCTAAGTCTTAAACATGGCGCTCTGCTGCCGCCCTACCCGGCCTCACGCGATATGTGTACTATCGGCGGCATGGTCAATAATAACTCTGGCGGCGAAAAATCGCTGCAGTACGGCAAAACCGATAAGTTCGTGACAGAGCTTCAGGTAGTGCTGGCTGACGGTAACGAATACACCATCAAACCCCTCACCAAAAACGAGCTGGATGCCAAGATGGAACTCAAAACCTTTGAAGGCAAGCTGTACAGCGAGACATACAAACTTTGCGAAAACAATTATGAGCTGCTGCAGGCGGCCCGCCCGAAAGTTTCGAAGGATTCCACCGGTTACCATTTATGGGATATCTGGAACCGCGAAACCGGCATTTTTGACCTGACAAAATTATTTGTGGGTGCCCAGGGTACATTGGGCCTGACTACGGAAATGAAGTTCCGTTTGGTGCCGGCGCCTAAGCACTCCGGCACGCTGGTTATCTTCCTGCGTGACCTTAAGCAACTGGGCAGCATGATAAACAAAGTTCTAACCCACAAACCGGCAACCTTTGAAGGCTTTGATAACTACACGCTGATGCTAAGCTTTAAGCTGTTTTTCTCGTTTCATAAGCTCATCGGCTGGAAGGAGACCATCAAGCTGGCGATCTTGTTGATTCCAAACGCGCTGATGCTTATGCGCGGCATACCCAAAATGGTATTGCTGGTTGAATTTAACGGCGACACGCCCGAAGAAGTAGCAGCAAAAGTGCACGCCATGCGCCAGGACCTCAGCGAGTACAAACACGACTCACTGTTTGAAGAAGACGAGAATGAAGCCAAGGCGCGCAAGTTCTGGATCATGCGCCGCGCGAGCTTTAAGCTGCTGCGCGACAAAGTAAAAGACAAGCATACGGCACCATACATTGACGATTTGGTCGTAAATCCCGAGCATCTGCCCGTCTTCTTGCCTATGCTCCGCAAGATCCTGAAAAAGTATAATCTACTGGCAACCATAGCCGGCCATATGGGCGACGGCAACTTCCATATCATCCCGCTTATGAAACTAGAGGATGAGACGGAGCGCGCCAAACTCGAGCCTTCGATGAAAGAGGTCAATAACCTTATCCTAAAGTTTGGCGGCAGCTTAAGCGGCGAACATAACGACGGTTTGGTACGCGGTCCTTGGCTGGAAGAAATGTACGGCAAGAAGGTTGTTGATTTGTTCCGTGACATTAAGAAACTGTATGACCCCGAGAATATCTTTAATCCGCACAAGAAAGCCGACGCAACCTGGGATTACAGTTTTAGCCATGTGCGCGATCATTTTTGAGAGCGGTAATTTGCCCTAAGCCGAGGACATTTCTTCACCGTATGTAAAATACGCCTCCGAAATGGAAGCCACGTCTTAGAACAAATTACCCTTGGCTCAAAAACGCCGCTCGTCACTGGTATATCAGCGTAGACGCAAAAATCTAAACAAAAAGCTATTCTTTGGTGGACTGCAGGGCGAGTTTGCGGCTGGCTGCTATGTTTAGAGCGCTGACAGCTGCAAAAAAGATGATGCCGCTCAGGCAGGTGCGCAAAACGCTGGCATTGTTCAGTAGAATTAACGAGACGCCGGAAATAAGCGTGCCGGCGGCCAGGCCGTAGCTTGCCTGCATTTTGCCTTTGCCCGGGCGGAAGTAGTTTATACTGGCAAATGCCAAACTGCTGATGGCTAGGACGACATGTAATATAATCATAAGCTCATTGTACCTTATGGCAGCCATGCGTCAACCGAAATCATCAAGCTGAACAGGGGCAGGATAATGAGCGAATAGCCAAACATCTTGCGTCCCCATTTGGCTGGCGGTATCTGCTGGTAGCGTTCGAGTGCCTTATATAGCCAGAGCATACCGGTACCAACCAGAATGAGCATTAGCGTCAGGCTGACATTGCCTAATACAGACAAACCAGCAATTGATATGATATAAAGCAGGATGTAAACCATAACCCGTTTCTGGGTGCGTACTTTGCCGATACGCAGCGGCAGCACTGATACGCTGGCCTCTCTGTATTCCTCTGACCTGAATAGTGTTATGGCCAGAAAATGCGCTACCTGCCATGTAACCATAACCAAAAACAGGCACCAGGCGGCAGTGTTGAGTTGTCCGGCGGCAGCCGTGTAACCCGCCAGTACCGAGGCTGCACCCGGCAAGGTGCCTATTTCGGTAGCGTAATTCGTTTTACGCTTTGCCCAGCCGTAGGTGTACACATACAGTAACACGGCTGCTGCGCCAATGACCGCGGTCAGCGTGTTGGTAAATATTAGCAAAGTGATAAGGCCGGTAATGCCCGTAGCCCAGGCATACCGCCGGGCGGCTAATGGGGTAATGCGGCCGGTGACAAGCGGGCGGTTCTTGGTGCGCGTCATTTTCTTATCCAGCTCAATATCCATGATGTTATTGAGCACGCAGCCGCAGGCGACCAGCAGAGTTGTGCCCATGACAGTTGCTGCCAGAGTTTTAGCGCCAACTTCACCGCGCGACGCGAACAAAAAACCGGCCGCCGCCGTCATAACATTAGCCCGGATTATGCCTGGCTTGGATAATGCCGCGTAGTCTTTGATCCTCAAGGGCTATATTCCACCCTCGTCGTATTTATCAAGCAGCTTGGTCTCGGCATCTTTAGGGTGCATGTTATAATCCAGGTTTTGCATAACCCAAAGGGTACCGAGTACAAGTATTATCACCATAAGCGCCATGAAGCCGAAAGCGCCCAGCTGCCATCTTGGCCCCTTCTCTGCGCCCAGATGCAAGAAGAAATAGAGCTGGACGAATAGCTGCGCCAACGCCAGAATGATTATTGCAGCCACAGCCAAGCTACTCAGCAGCCCGCGGGTAACGATGAAATAAGCGGCCAGAGTCAGATTAATAGACAAAAAGAAACCGCTGATGTACTGGGTGTAGGTTGGTTTGCCGGCAGGATGTTGTGTCATTTTATGGCTCCCAGTAGGTACACAAAGGTAAAGATAAATATCCAGACGATATCAAGGAAATGCCAGAACATACTAAATAGGCCCAGGCGGCGGGTTACGCCTGGCGCTAAACCATTGCGTTTTATCTGAACAGCCATAACAACCGACCAGATCAGACCGATAGCTATGTGCAGGCCATGGGTGCCAACAAGCGTAAAGAAAGCGCTTAGGAACGCCGAGCGCCGCCAGCTAAAGCCCTCCGCTACCAAATGGTTAAATTCATACAGCTCCATGCCAAGGAACGCAGCGCCGAGTAGCAATGTAAGTATAACCAGACGGAAGGCACGCTGCTGATTACCTTCATGCGCCGCCATCATGGCCAGGCCGATAGTGAAGCTGCTGGTGAGCAGCAGCATGGTTTCTGCTAGTACAAACGTCATATCGAATATGTCACGCCCGGCCGGCCCGCCAAAAGTTCGAGACCGTAATACGGCGTAGGTGGCGAAGAGCGTCGCGAATACCATCAGATCAGTCATCAGATACACCCAGAAACCGTACTGGCTGGCAGTGTCGCGGCGCGCGTGCGCGGCGGTAAGGTTTTGGTGGGGTACGGTCTTAGTCCCGCTCATTCTGCATACCCTGGCTTCAGTAAATTATCTTCCAATGCCAGCTCCCCGGCAGTTATGACTCTTGCTGTATTATCATCTGAA
>JBATRZ010000057.1:0-5812 GCA_049292975.1 Saccharimonadales bacterium (SeqCode)
CTGCAGATGAGCGCGGCGTTTTCATCTATCGTTAATGGCGGCACGTATTACCAGCCGGCTCTGGTGCATTCGGAGCGCGGCAGCGACGGCAAGGAGCATGTGCGGCAGCCGGTAGTCAAGAAGGACAATGTCATTAGCTCATCGGCATCGTCACAAGTGGTGACGCTGCTGGAGCGCGTGGTGCGCCAGAACATCGCCAGCGCTACAAGGGCAGGCTACAGGGTAGGCGGCAAGACCGGCACGGCCGAATTCACCAACCCGGCCGACGGCACGTATTACAAGGACCGTTTCAACGGCACCTACATGGGTTTTGTGGGCGGCGACCGGCCGGAATACGTCATCGTGGTGCGCGTCAATGAGCCCAAGATCGCTGGCTTTGCCGGCTCGGCCGCCGCCGCGCCTATATTCAGAGATATGACCAACATGCTGCTGGACAATTTCGGCGTGACACCGAAGAGTTAAAAGAGTAAAATACCAGGAAGAAACGAACCAAACAAACATGAACAGCATCCAACTTAGCACCCGTTTCATTCACGAAAATTCTGTTTCAAGCCGTTCAGGCGGCAGTTCTGGTTACAAGGCATATAAAAATATGCCGCGAAGCCAAACTGCCGATCTGACGGTTTGTACAGGATTTGCAGTAGAAAGGGGTTGCTAAGATGGATGCTACAATCCAAATTATCCTAGAAGAACAGACCCTGCTGCGTATCATGGTGCTTAGTTTTGCCGGCTTTTTTTTAAGCATGCTGCTGACGCCTATCTATACCACGCTGGCCTACCGCTACGAGTGGTGGAAGAAAGCCCGCACCGATACCGTAACAGGGGAGAAGGCTAGCGTATACCAATCCCTGCATGCTGCTAAGCATCGCCGCCTGATACCAACAATGGCCGGCGTTGTATTTGTGACCGCCATTGCAATGACCACTATCTCCGGCAACTTATCGCGGGATGAAACCTGGTTGCCGCTGGCGGCCATGGTAGGGGCGGGGCTTATCGGCCTGTTTGACGACATCCTGAACATCCGTTCTGCGGGCGGCATCGCCGGCATGCGCGCCAAGCTGAAGCTGCTCATGATCACCATGGTAGCCCTGGTGGGCGGCTGGTGGTTTTATGACAAGTTGGACGTAAGCACACTGCACCTGCCGTTCGTTGATTCACCGCTGGTACTGGGCTGGCTGGTAGTACCGCTGTTTGTGCTGGTGGTGGTTTCTACGGCTAACGCCGTCAATATCACTGACGGGCTGGACGGCTTGGCAGGCGGTTTGGCAGTGACGGCTTTTGCTGTCTACGCTGTTATCGCGTTTTTGCAGGCCCGTTACGGCGTGGCCGGCTTCTGTATGACGGTAGTCGGCGCGCTGCTTAGTTATACCTGGTTCAATATCTACCCGGCGCGTTTTTTTATGGGTGATGTAGGCTCGTTCGCGCTAGGTACGGGCTTAGGCGTCGTAGCCATGCTGACCGATACCGTGCTGATACTGCCTGTTATCGGTTTTGTCTTCGTAGTTGAGGCGGGCAGCAGTCTGCTGCAAATCATAAGCAAAAAACTGCGCCGCGGCCGCAAAATCTTCCGTATTGCACCCATTCACCACCACTTCGAGGCTATGGGCTGGCCCGAGGCCAAAGTGACCATGCGTTTTTGGATAGTCGGGCAAGTGGCCGGCGTATTGGGCCTGATTGTCTTTGTCTTCGGCGGCGGCATATGAACGTAATTACAGCGTGGGGTTCTGCGCGGCAAGTATCGTCCCAGCCTCGCCGCCGGCACAAACCCGATTACTGGCTGCCTATCCTGGCGACAAGCCTGCTCTCGGTCGGACTGATCGTAGTGTATGCCATTAGCCCCGGCATGAGTGCGCTTAAGGGCGTGTCGGAGGGTTATTACATCAGCAAGCAGCTGGTGGCCATTCTGCTTGGCGTTGCGGCCTTCATTATCCTGTCCAAGATCCCCTACACCTACTGGCGCAGTGTTGTTAAGCCGCTGATTATAATTGCAGCCATATCGGCCGCAGCGGTGTTTGTGTTTGGTGAGGAGGTAAACGGCGCCCACCGCTGGATACAGCTAGGCGGCGTGTCGTTCCAGTCTGCCGAGCTCATCAAATTCGCGCTGCTGATAGGTCTAGCGGATTTCCTGGCCAGGCGTAAAAGCGAGATGGCACTGGATGACACAACACGGACGCTGAAGCCCATCGCTATCGCTTTCGCGGTCATCGCCGGTGTGGTGGCCATCGGCCAGAGCGACTTTGGTTCGGCCATGGTGATGGTAGGGATGGGCACGGCCATGATGTTCATGGCTGGCGTGCCGCTGTATAAACTGTTCCAGGCAGGCCTGGTGCTGGTGGCTATCGGCGGGCTGCTTATTTTAACATCCGGCTACCGGCGCGACCGTGTGGCTACCTTCCTGAACCCTACGGCAGACTGCCAGAATGCCGGCTACCAGTCCTGTCAGGCGCTGATTGCCGTGGGCTCGGGCGGTATGTTTGGCCTGGGGCTGGCCCGGTCGGTACAGGCATACGGCTACCTGCCGGAGGCGGCCAATGACTCTATCTTTGCCATTCTGGCCGAGAAATTCGGCTTTTTAGGCGTATCCATCATTATCGCCGCTTTTGCCATGTTTTTTGGCCGTTTGACACGTATTATCGAGCGGGCACCGGATGATTTTGCCCGGCTGCTGGTAACGGGTATGCTGGCCTGGTTCGCGGTACAGGCTATCATTAACATCGGTGCCATGGTTGGCTTGTTGCCGCTAAAAGGCATCACGCTGCCATTTATCAGTTATGGCGGTACCAGCCTGTTGTTTGTTACGGGTGCACTGGGCATCGCTTTCCAGATATCGCGCTACAGCAGTTTTGCCAGCAATATTAATGAATCAGGAGCTACGCCGTATGAGGATCCTACTTACCGGCGGGGGCAGCGGCGGCCATATTACGCCTCTGCTCGCCGTAGCGCGTGAACTAAAGAGCCTGCGTCCTGGTATTGAACTTATCGGCGTCTGTGAGCAGGGTGCGGCGTTCGTACACCTGTTCGAAGACAGCGAATATATAGACAGCGTGCGCCAGGTGAGCGCGGGCAAATACCGCCGCTACGCGGGCCTGAAGTGGTACCAGCGCTGGTTTGATATTAAGACCTTGCTGCTTAACTTGCGTGATGTGCGCCGGACGCTTAAGGGCTACCGCGAGGCTAAGAAGCTGCTAAGAGAACTTAAGCCCGATGGACTGCTGATAAAAGGCGGCTTCGTAGCCGTACCGCTTGGCAGGGCAGCTGCAAAACTGGGCGTGCCGTATCTGACGCATGATTCAGACTCGGTGCCCGGGCTGGCCAACCGGCTCATAGCCGGGCAGGCGGCCGTGCACGCCACCGGTATGCCGGCCGAGCTGTATTCGTATCCTCAGGCTAAGACAATTTACACAGGCATTCCCGTTTCTGATGCCTTTACCAAAGTCACTCCCAGCCTAAGGGCTGTTTACCGCGAGGCTTTAGGCCTTAGCGGCTGCAGCCGGGTCATTACGGTTGTGGGCGGCAGCCAGGGTGCGGGACAGCTGAACCAGGATATGGTCAGCTTGGCAGGCCGCCTGATGCAGCGCTTCGAGAATCTAGGCATCGTGCATGTAGCGGGCAGGGCTCACGAAACAGAGGTGCGTAAGCGGTACAATGAAGAGCTGCTGGCCGATGAAGCCCGCCGTGTGGTGGTGCAGGGATTTATCGGCACCATTTACCAGAGCCAGGGTGCGGCGGATGTGGTGATAACCAGGGCAGGGGCTACGCAAGTAGCGGAATTGTCGCTGCAGGCTCTGCCTATCATCGTTGTGCCTGGCCTGCTGGCTGGCGGCCACCAGGATAAGAATGCCGCCTTCTTAGAGGGGAAGGGGGCTGCTTTGCAGGTACGCCACGCTGACGCCGAGGGGCTGTATGCTGCCATAGAACTGCTTTTGACTGATAAGGATAAGGCAGCAAGCCTGGGGGCGGGGTTGCACGCCCTTGCCAAGCCGGAGGCCGCCAAAGAACTGGCTGTAACTACCCTGGGCGTGCTGGAAAAATGACATGCTAGGCAGGAAATCATCTACCCGCAACCGTCCTGGTAACGAGCTGCGCAAACAAGCGGCTAACCGTACGCAGTTCAACTATTACAGCAGCCAGTCCCGTCCTGCGGCTGCAGAGCCGCACAAGGACGGCGCGGTAGATCTGGGTAAGGTTACCAGCCGCCTGCGTCTGCTGCCGGCGCTGCTGGCACTGGCTGTTATAATCATCAGCCTGCTTATCAGCTTGACGTTGTCCAACCGGCCAGGTGTTAGTACGCTCAATCACGAAGATTCGCCTTACCGCACGCTGGCTGAGTATGCCGCTGCCGCAGCAGAGATCCTGTCCGGGGACTTAGGCAGCAAGACAAAGCTGACCATTGATACCCAGGCTGTGGAGCGCAAGCTGCTGGACAGATTCCCTGAATTACGCGCAGCAGACCTGCGTTTGCCGGTGTTGGGCCGCCAGCCAAACCTGGTTATTGATATCGAGCCGCCGGCCATCCTGCTGGCCACGCCTGCCAAGAGTTATGTGCTTGACAGTTCTGGTACGGTAGTCAGCGAGGCGTCTTTGCTTGCGGCTGATGTGCGCTCAGGTTTGCTGGTTATCCAGGACCAAAGCGGCCTGGCATTAAATATTGGCAAACAAGCTGTTACTACTGAAACAGCCCGTTTCATAACAGAGGTCAAGGCACAGCTGGATGCCAAAGGGCTGGCAGTTAGCCAGCTCACGCTGCCGCCGAATGCCAACCAGCTGGATATACGCTTAGAGGGTGCCGCTTATTATGTAAAAACAGATGTGGCAGGCAATGCCAGGTTGCAGACAGGCAGTCTAATAGCGGTAAAAGAAGAGCTGGAGCGCAGGCGCGAGACGCCTCAGGAATATATCGACGTACGGGTAGAAGGGAAGGTGTTTTATAAATAGGGGAGAGGGTTAAGGGCATAGGGTAGGGTTAAGAATATGAGCTGCTGGTCTTTCAGCACTCAACCCCACACCCTATACCCTCAACCCTTGAAGTCAGGGGGGTAGTGCCCTAGCGCCCTGCTATATGTTCAGGTTTTGTTCATATTCAGGTATTTATAAAAAAACTATATTACTATACAAAAAAACAAAAATGCAAATTATGCAAACAGGGAGGGGTGAGGCAGGGGTGTGGAAAAGTCTGTGAAATATGCATAAAAGGACAACTTTTCACGGAAAAGCAAAGATTTTGTAAGGCGGCCGGTAGCACATTCTATTCGCCGGACCACTCTATAGGTGAGCCTACGGCTCAGCCTATGGCGCTTGCTCAGTCCTTTGAATAGAACATACTACAGGCCGCCGCCAACGCGTAGTGTGTTATGAAAGAATTAATGCATATTAGTGCGGTGCGGGTGGAAGGTCCCCTGCAACAGAGGTATAGGTAATCATCTTAGTTCACTATAATAGAGTCGTAAAATATACATTGTGCGACGTAATGTGTATGAACGGATTCATTGCTCTGCCCGCCGGTCTTTTGCATTTTTATCTATTACCTATCAACTATTATCTATTGTTTTTTTGCGCCCTGGCCTTTTTAACGTAAATGGATGATTTCCTCAGCTGCTTCCAGTTGGCCGCTTTGTTGTTGCGGCTGTATAATCTGTTCGCTATTTGTACGCACTGGCTCAGCCGGTTTTTTGCGGCGTGAGCGGGTGCGTTTGCGCTTCTGGGGCGCTGGCTGCGGGGCTTCTGCTGCCCTGCTGCTCTTATTTTGCTTTACGGCAGTAATAACGGCCTTCATGGGCCGTACGGCCGACTTAGGGGCCTCTATGGGCTTTAC
>JBATRZ010000058.1:0-57850 GCA_049292975.1 Saccharimonadales bacterium (SeqCode)
AGCAAGCGCCACCGAACGGACGTATAGCTTTTTTGCTATGAGATAAAAGATCACAACGGTCAGAACGCCAAGAGCTGCGCCAACCAGCCGCAGACCAAACAAGTTGTTGATTGCCTTGGTGCTAAAGAAAACCGCGCTGCGATACGGCGCATCTACGCCGTTGTCTAATATCATCCCGAGCGACCGGGTGCTGTTATAGGTATCAACTTCGGCCTGCGAAACGCCAGGCGTAAGCGTATCCAGCTTGTAAACGAATAAGACCACTACAACCAGCAAGCCAGCTACCGCCAGCAAAAAGGGACGCCCCATCGCAAAAACGGTATTCCACAGTTTTCTCATCACGTAATAGTATAGCATTAGCGCCGCTTCAGCGGCCTTCATTTTTTTCGGGAAGAGCAGCCCACGCGTCCGGCTCTGCCGGCGCCTGGCGCGATGAGAAACCCTGGCCGGAGGGTCCCCAAGCTGGCTTGGGGCCGCGCATGGGTGTCTCATTTATTTTTACGTATGGAATGGTTGTTCGCGCTTGGTATCCAGGCTGCGGAAGCGCTGTTTCTCGCGGTCAAAGTAGAGCTCGATATCACCGGTGGGTCCATTACGGTGCTTTTTAATAAGGATGCGGGCGATATTTTTATTTTCTGTTTCAGGATTGTAATACTCCTCGCGGTATATGAAAGCTACAACATCCGCGTCCTGCTCGATCGAACCTGATTCGCGCAGATCAGCCAGCTGCGGTATTTGCGGGTTGCGGCTCTCGACCGAACGGCTTAGCTGGGACAGGGCGATAACGGGCACATTCATCTCGCGCGCTATGCCCTTTAGCCCTCTGGAGATCTCTGATATTTCCTGTACGCGGTTGCTGTCGCCGCTAAAACGGGCACCGCCGCTCATCAGCTGCAAGTAGTCTACGATTATTAGCCCAAGCGGGCGTTTGTGGGCTTCGCGCCTGGCCTTGGTGCGCATATCGCTGACCGAAATACCAGGACTGTCATCTATCAGAATCTGGGCTTCAGACAGCGTACCCATAGCGTGGCCGATCTTTTCAAAATCGTCATCGCTCAAATTACCGGTGCGCAGGTTCCAGGCATTTACGCCGGCTTCCGATGCCAGCATACGGTCTACCAGCTGTTCTTTGCTCATCTCAAGACTGAATATCAGCACCGGCTGCCCCGCTTTCAGTGCAACATTCTGCGCCAGGTTTAGCGCGAACGCGGTCTTACCCATCGATGGCCGAGCCGCCAGGACAAATAGATCTGACGGCTGCAGACCGGCCAAGATATTATCCAGATCACGGTAACCCGTAGGCACGCCGCGTAATTTACCCTTGTCCTTATGCAGCTCATCCAGCCTGTCAAAGCTGGAGCTAAGGATATTTTCGATGCTGCTAATGTCCTGCTTGATGTGCTGCTCCGAGACTCTGAACAATTGGGTTTCGGCGTTTTCAACAAGTTCCTGCAGGCTGCGACTCTCGTCAAAGCCAAGCTCGGCAATGGACTGGCTGGCCTTGATAAGCCGCCGGCGCATGGCTTTTTGGGCGATGATTTCGGCGTAGCGGTCGGCGTGGGCAGCGGTCGGTACGAAATTAGTCAGCTCGGTCAAAAACCCTGGCCCGCCCGTAATATCAAGCATGCCGGTGTTTTTAAGCTGGTCAGACAGAGTAAGCACATCAATCGGGCTGTGCTTTTCATATAGCTGCAAGGTGGCCTCGTAGACGCGGGCATGACGTTCGTCATAAAAATCCTCGGGCAGTACTATATCCGCAACTTTGACAATAGCATCTGAATCTATGAGTATGGCGCCAAGCAGGCTGGCTTCGGCCTCGGTATTCTGCGGCGGTATGATGGCTTTTTGGTTAGGTTCCATAGCTTAGCTCTCCAATACTTCCCCGCCGCCGAATATGTTCGTAATAGACGACAATTCGTCATTAGTTTCCGTAGCCGGGTGCCGGATATCTTCTATCGCCGCCGTAACCTTTGGAGCTTTACCAAGCGTCTTGTCGTGGACGGCATTTATCAGGTAGGACTTGCCGGTAACGGCTTTTACGGCTTCGAGTATCTTGGCTTGGGTCGGGGCTTCATCAACTTTATTCTTGTGCAGGCCGAATCCAAAGCCTAGATGCAACGTTTCACCGTCTAACCGCGGTTCGGCCATGCGCAGCACCCCGTACAGCGTATTGTTGATTGTTTTAATTTGCTTCAGCACATCGTTCCACCAATCAAGCGGGACTTCAGAGTTTAGGGTTGAGGGCTTAGGAGCAGAAGAATCGTTTAATGGCTGCTTTGGGATAACCTGCTTGCTGCCTGTAATTACTGCGGGATTATTTTTACCGGCTGGTGCTTGGTTTGTGCCCATGCTCCCGCTTACGCGCTTATCACTCAGTCCTTGTTTGAGCAAGGCGATTTCAAGCTGGGCAGCAGGTTCGGGGCTGGCCGGTACCTTTAAAAGATCGGTCAGCAAGCCGGTGTGCCCGGGCTGTGCGCGGCCTTCTACAATCTCGCGCCGTATCAGTGCCGATAGCTGCTTGGCCGTTTGGCCAGGGCTGATACCATCTTCAATCAGCTTGTCCTGCAAGCAAAGAATCTCTGCCGGGCTGCCGGCGTATACCGCTTCCAACAAGGCGCCGATATGCTGCGAGGCGGCGATACCCACCAACTTTTCAGCATCGCTTCGGCTAACCTTTTTTTTGCTATGGCCTACTTGGTCAAGCAGGCTGATACTATCCCTGAAACTGCCGCCGCCATGTACGGCCAGCAGTTCCAGCGCGTCCTCATCTATCTGCATGCCTTCTGATTTGGCGATAGCCGCCAGATGACGGACAGCTTCGGCCGTATCAATCGGCTTGAAGGTAAACCGCTGGGTGCGGCTAATGATAGTTCCGGGCAATTTATGGATCTCGGTTGTGGCTAGTATAAAGACGACATGAGCAGGCGGTTCTTCCAGGGTCTTTAATAGCGCGTTAAAGGCTTCTTTAGTCAGCATATGTACTTCATCAATGATGTACACTTTGTACTTGGCGCTGGTGGGAGCGATGTGAACTTTTTCTCTTAGGTCGCGAATTTCATCAATACGCCGGTTACTGGCGGCGTCTATCTCGATTATATCCAGATGCATGGATTCGTCTGTATAGGGCAGCCGGTTTATCTCGTGCGCCAGGATACGGGCTATGGATGTTTTGCCGACACCGCGCGGGCCGGTAAACAAATAGGCGTGAGAAATCCTGCCCGTCTTAAGGGCGTTTTCAAGCGTGCGGGTAATGTGTTCTTGCCCGACAATTTCAGATAGTTTTTTGGACCGGTATTTCCGGTACAGCGCCTGCCCCATGATATTCAGGCAACTCCCGCACCGGCAAAATAAAAAGTAGCATGTCTACATTTTTGTTTGCCGGTGCGGGAGTTGCTCCACGCCTTTCGTAATGTTATGCATACACCCCAACTGTGTTATTTAAGTATACAAGCCGATTGGAATACATTCCATCCCTGTTGTTGATAACACGTGGACAAGTATGCTTATAAATAATTAAAAAAATGAGACCGGAATTTACCCTCGCCTCATTCTTACCTGTTTATTTAAAAAAAGATCCGCCGGACAAATCTCTGCTTTGCCAGGCGCCCCCTAAAAAACCTATACGGAGGGTCCCCGCTCAGGTTTTAGCCAGGGCTGGGGACGCTAATGGTTTTCCTTAACTAGAGTGCCGCTTCAAGGGCGGCCCACTCGGCGTTGCCGTCTTCGGGGATATTCACACTCACCTGGTCGCCAGGCTTGGCTTTGAAGTACGTTACAGATGCTAAGAGCACGCGGTAATCCTTGCCCTCAAAAGATACAATATAATGGCCGTCCTTTTGGATTAGGGTGCCGACGACCTGCTTGCGTGGGATAGGGCCAATTTGCTTGTATAAAAAGGCGCCGTCTTCAGCGATGGTAAGTTTAAGAATATCGCCTTGGACCAGCTTTGATTTACTGGCGTAATTGGCGGGTACAGGATACGTTTTGGCGTCGGATCCAACCATGTTCTGGCCGTCAAAAACGCCCTCGACTATCTTGCCGACCTGCTCATCGGCGGTGTGCGAAGCAACTACAGCATCATCACCTACCAAACTGGTAAGCAGCTCTTTAGCAGCGGCCAGATTAGTCTCGGCCTCTCCGATGAGTGCCTTCAACCGTTTTACCTGCTTCTCTGGTAAATCTGCCATGTTTGCTCTTTATTTCCTCTACTCTTCTGTTTTCAAACTCTCACTTAGCCCCACCGTATCATAGACGTCCTCTGCAGTCAAAGGTAAGCTTGATTTTCTGTGGATAAATGTAGAGTATACAGTTAGGCAATTTAATACATAATCTTAAGTAATAAGCAATCCATAATAGGCCGAGTTCCAATAAAAAAACGGCTTTATTGAGTAACTGATTGCTGCATCGCGGCAATAATTGTCTAAAATGTGACAAAATGCTAGTTTTGCGGCGGCTTAAAAAACTAAAACCGCTCCCTTGGGAGCGGTTTTAGGCTACCAGATCATTTTGACCTGCCGAATCTAGCTTATGCCAGTTCGACGCTGGCGCCGGCTTCTTCAAGAGTTTTCTTAAAGCCTTCAGCATCTTCTTTCTTGGCTTTCTCAACGACAGTCTTAGGTGCACCATCAACGATAGCCTTGGCTTCGCCAAGACCCAATCCGGTGATGTCCTTAACGGCCTTGATAACGGCAACTTTCTGGGCACCGGCGTCTTTTAGGACAACATCGTACTCAGACTTGCCTTCGTCGGCGGCAGCGGCTTCACCGCTGGCAGCTGGACCGGCCACGGCTACAGCAGCAGCTGCGGGCTCGATGCCGTACTCGTCCTTAAGGATGGTCTTAAGTTCGTTTACTTCTAGAACAGTGAGTTTAGTTAGTTCTTCAGCTAATTTTTTTACGTCGTTAGCCATAATATATCTCCTCGAATTATTTCACATTTTACTGTTTATATTTCACAATGATTTATCATTTTACATTTGCCACTGGCCGGAATGTGAAATAATAAATGTGAAATTAATGTAAACTAGTGAGTTGTTAAATGTTAAATCGGCAGCTTCTTTAGGCTGCGGCCTTGGCCTCGACGCCGTCCAGCAGTGCATGCAGGTTGCCAGACAAGGCGCTTGTCACATCGTGTACTGGTGACAGCAAGGTTACGACCACATTAGCGATAAGTTCGTTCTTGCTTGGCAGGGTTGCCAGAGCTTTTACGTCACTGGCTGCCATAAAGTTGCCGTCTGCTGTGATAGCGCCTACGAACTGGACGCTTGGGTTGGTTTTAGAAAAGGTGTTAAGCACCTGAGCCGGGGCGGCTTCGTCATCAGCGTTAAATGCATATAACAACTGTCCGGTCAGCGCAGAGGTATCCGTATCCTTAAGGGTGTCACTGTTTTCCAAAGCCTTGATAACCAAACGGTTCTTGACAACGCTTACTTTGGTGCCATTGCCTTTCGCTTCCTTACGCAAAGCCTGGATAGCCTTAACGGTCGTGCCTTGGTACTGCGCTACTACGGTCAGTTTGGAGCTGGCCAACAGTTCAGCTACCTCGGATACAACCTCATTCTTTTTTGATTTGCTTAAAGCCATAAGTTTCCTCTAGCTTTAGTGGGGCGCTTTTCATGATTGCCCATTTTCGGCTTGCCTGCTGCGGTACGCAGTCACCGTATTGGAATACGGCTCCCTACGTTCCTCGCAGTCGCACCGAAACTGGTCTAATCCTGAAAACCGGTTCCCAATTTGTGAATTGCCTTGTCCATCGACCATAGGACTTGGCTGATTACAGACATTTAAAACGTCTTTGTATGACTACAAAGACGTTTAATGAATAACAAATTGATTGTTGTTCACCTCGGCGGCATTCTTAAATCGCTGTACGCGATCGCCGCTGTCTTTGGTAATCAAGACAAATTATACCGCAACAGAGGTGGTGCGTCAATCCCTCTATTATTCCTCGCCGCGGACAATATTCGGGTGCAGCAATTCCAGCTTGGCGAATTCCTGTGCGAAACGGTTACGGCGGACAATTGCTCCATGACTACTATGCCGCATAACACGATATTGATCGAAAGCCCTAACGGATATAGCGTGCCATAAAACCTTTACAGGCTCTATAACTACCTCTTCTACTAAGTGCTCGCCCGCTGGATTCGTTTGCTGTTCTTCCCTAAAGTCTTTTTCAAACTCTTGCATGTCAGGCGCATGTTGTTCTGCCAGGCTCATAATGTTTTCCTCTAAAATTGTTGTTGTTATATAAAAAAACGGCCTTCTAGGTGAAGCCGTTCGGATGGGGGATTTCTGGTCTTACTGCTGTTACTGTCTGGCTTCACCGCGCGCAACAAGACCTCCCGCCTTAATCACGAGGTTTGTTGATGTCGCTACGTTAGTAAAGTGAACCATTACCTTAATCCTACATGCTAATTTGCCTGCTGTCAAAATAATGTTGACAAACAGCACGGAGTCATCGTATGGTGTATGCGTTATGAGTTTTTCAGCACATTACTGCCAATCAATGACAACCAAGCGCATGCTCGGTCTCATTTATATTGCGCTATAACTGCTGGAACGCCATCGTAGAGGCCAAATAACCAACCTAGAGCTACCAAACCGATTCCAGCAGAGGGAATCGGTTTTTTAACATACAAATCCATGCATATCTCCGCTACTGCTAACAGACCGTAGACATGAATGGATACGATTGGGATACCGGTAGGCGTACTTTTTTAGCCAAAGTATGACTATTGGTAGCTCACGTTACCAAAACCCTCTCCTTCCGGGCGCTCCCGCCATGGAAGGACGCACCAGCCACTGCCAAGGTGGCAACAACCAAAGACAAGTTGGAGGCAACTAACATGCCCAAGTCAGACACTGTTCAGGCCGATATCATTACGCTGCTTCGCAAGCAGCATGGTGAAGTCACTGCTACGGACATACTGGACTTCAGGAGCAAGCTCGGCAACAAGCACGCCACACCCAAAACCGTGCTCGATGCACTTCGTACGCTTAAGAAGCGGAACGTCGTGGCGATCAAGCGCTACCAAGGTGGCACCCGTGTCACCCTGCGCGCTGCCTGAGGCACAAGACGGCGGTGGTTGCCTGCGGCACGATTGCGTCCTACCCGGACACGAACGTGCCAAAGGCATACCCCGCGCTCCCGTCAAATAGATTGATCCAGCGGATCGAACCCCCAACCCCACTCTTGCACCTCCAACTTGTCTCTTAACACTAAAAGAACCATGAATATATTACAAAGAGCACCAGACATATATCATAACGTCATCACAATGGTGATGCATTCAATGCATGAAGGCAGGCATTTATGAATGCATAAGTTAAATCTACCTAACTACATAAATTAAGCAGAGAACAGCGATATGACATTACTAGAACCAAGACCAAATTCAGAAGTTATGCCTGACGATACCAACCCGGCCGTCCTTGCACCTTTGCACCCGTTAGAATCACTGGCTCTCTCTATGCGCCTGCACGGCAGCGCGCGCGGCCGCTTTGCCGCCGGCCAGTTCATCGCGCTTTTATGGAATGCAAGATACCAAGATGAGGCAGTCTGCCGCGTATACTCCCTCAGGGACGACAGTCACGAAGAAGAACACGCCGGCTTCATGGAAGTGCTGGAGGTTACGGCGCCAGATTTCGAGGGTATCTTGGTAGGAGCGGAACGGCTCGAGAGCCTTGGCCTTTTTGCGGGGCGTGAACTTGTCCGCCAGCTCATTGTTGAAGAACACGGCCGGGTGGTTTGCTACGCGGCGATGCCCAGCGCTAGCTTAACTGCTGAAGTTTAAACTGGGCATATTTTTCAGCAGCCAGACGGGTAAGTTCTTCGTCCTCGCCTTTGTTTACGAATTTCATGGCGTTGCCTAGCATTGGATGGACTTCACACAGTTTGTCGTGCATTTCTTTGACAAGCTTGCGATAACCAGGGTGGCCCTGCGGACCGGTGCGCAGCTCATGTAAATGAAATGCTTCACGGGCGTTGTAGGTGATCTTCCAGCGCATGCGGTGGCCTAGCAGCGTGGCGTACTGCGCCTCAAGTTGGTAACCCCCAGCCTGCATCTGGCTGTAAAGTCCGGCCGCTTTGTCAAAACAGGCTTCAAAATCATCGGCTAGACCGGCTTTTTCTACCAGCTCGGGTATGTCAAAGCCGTAACGGGGAGTCAGCTGCTGCCACTCCAGGCTGTCTACCATACGGTGGCGCTGCAGGTCACGGAAGATGCCGTAATCACAAACCAGGTCATAGCTGTAATGCGCTATCTCCAGCGCGCGGCCCGGGCGGTGGCGGCGGTTAAGGCGCTCGCCCATATACGTATTGAAGGCATCGCACTTATCATCGTATGACCAACTGCGTACTTCTTTTTTCAAATCAGCCAGGCTCATGGTGCTGTGTTCGTACAACATGTGCGTCGTCAGGTCGAGCTCGTTGCGCGGCCAGTAATCTACTAGCTGCACATCATCATCCAAACTGCCCAGGTTGCCCGGCAGATGTTGCCCGGCAAAATCTTTGAGCGCCTTATATGTATTGGCGCGGTAAGCAATGGCAGCACCGCCGCGGTCGGGCTTGTCGGCGCGTTCCAAAAAAGCTGGCAGAGTTTTGCGGCATTCGGCCAGCATAGCCTCACCCGTAGCCTTGGCTTCGGGTAATTCATCGGATAACAGGTGCATAATCAGGTTTTCCAGGGCCTGGCCGGAGGCATAGATACCAACGGTTGATTTGGCAGCAACCGGCAGCACAGCACGCACGGCATCACAAGCTTGGGCGCGGGTAGCGCTGTTAAACGCCGCATCGCGCTCTTCTTTTGGTACCGAGCTATGCTCGCGCACGTAATCGGTAGCCTTCCGGACCATACCAGAATAAAGACCAAAAATTTCGTCCATGGCGGTGCGGTAGCCCGTCTTCAGCTTCTTGGGCAAATAATCCGGTACAAAATAGCGGTACTGGCCGTTTTTATCCTTCTGGTCAAAATAAATATAACGGGTTGATTGCTCCAGATAGCTGGCCAGCCGGCCCCACTCTAGCTTCTTAGTCAGCAGATTGCTGGCGTTCTCTACCACGATATGCTGGCCCACAAGCTGTTGCACAGAGTCATCGCCGTAAGCAGTGATAACGCGCTGGAGCAGTTTTTCGTCTTTGCCTGCATCGCTGCCGGTAAACTCATCTAATAAAGTCACGCGCATGTCATCGCCGCGGCGGCTCAGACGCGCCATAGCGGCGGCTATAGTCGTGGCGGTCAATTTATCGGTAAAGGCATAAACATCGCCGTCCGTTGCAGTAACGGCTTCCTTTAAAAAAGCGTTGCCATCTTCGGTAATCTCATACTGGCCGTTTTTATTTTTTACCACATAGGTTTTGTCCTCGGTAATTGATTTTGGCGATTCAATCTCTTTCTTTTTTTCATCCAGAACTTCTTGGATGGGTGTTGCCGGGCTTGAAGCACTGGCGCTGATAGGGGGTGATGATTCCAGGGCGGTTTGATCCATCAGCTTGCCGTTCAGGATCTGCCAGATAGCATCATTCACTTTGTCCGGCGCATTGTTGGCAAAGATTACCGGGTAACCGCGCTGCTTGGCTTCCCATAGGTAGCCTGCCCGCACGCGGTCCAGGAAAGCCTCGTCCAGATTGTCGAACCGTTCACCCGCGCCGCGTTTTTCGGCGCGCTGGCGCAGTACTTGCGCGGGCGCATCAAGCACTATGGTCATATCCGGCTGCATACCGGCTACGGCAAACTCGATGATGGTGTTGATGGTATCGTAATCCGGCACGTCGCCCCGGCCGTAGTATTGGATGGCCAAGGTGCTCAGGTAATTGCGGTCACATAAGCAGATAACGCCGTTGTCCCGGGCAGCTCGGATAACCTGCAGGGACTGGCTGCGGGCGGCATTGTACAGCAGCGCTTCGGTGCGGGTGTTCATGGGATAGCGCGGATCCTGCGTTAGCATGCGTAAGGTGCGGGCTGTTAAGTCGGACTGGCTGTCTGGCTCACGGAACAGGCGTACCGGGTAGCCCAGGGCGCGCAGGCGCCCGGCTAGCAGTTCGAGCTGCGTGGTCTTGCCGGTACCCTGTGCACCTTCGAGTACTATATAGCGGCCCCTACTCATAACTCAGCCCGTCTATCTTGACAGGTAGCTCGCGTGTGTCGCCGTAGGCGCGGGGCAGCATTTGTGACGGATCCCAAGTTGTAATAATGGGCTTTAGCTCAGTACCCATCTGGTATTTACCGCTAAAGCCGCTGTCGCGTCCGGCGCCGTAATTACCCTCTACCTGGCCGGATTCATGGAAGACAATTTGGGCGATACGCTCACCTACCGGCAACAAAATAGTTTCGCGCTGGTTAAGATTAAAAATCTCGAGCGTCAGGCGGTTGATGTAGCCCGGGTCTATCCAGCCAGCGTCAAAACACACGGCGACGCCGTTGCGGCCCCAGGACGAGCGGCTCTTTACCTCACATGCACCCGGCGGCATGATGCCAAAAAATTCATGGGTATGGGCCAGAATGCGCTCACCCGGCTTAAGGGCAATGACAGGATGATCTTTAGGTATGTTCTTTTGTAATTTGATGCCGTTCAGGTCGCACCATTGCCGGTGCGGCATGGCCTTGTAGGGACCGTCAAAGTAACGCTCTACGTCTTCGCGGTCGAACGGATTGTAGATATTGCGTTCGTTAGTTCGCTCAACGCGGTAAAAATGATACCCGAGCGTCACGTCTAAAGACGCATGACTGACGTGTTTCGGATTAAACGGCGTGCAGACGATATGGCCGTCATCAATGGCTGCGCGTATTTGCGTGTTGCTGAATACCCCCAAAGTTCGCTACCCCTCTCCTGGTCTACATTCTAGTGTACAGACCATAGACTAGCGCGACAAGCATAATCATGTTGTAAAAAAACTCCCTGGCTGTAACCAGTTTGCAAGTAGCTTAGGGGAGAACAGCCCTGGCGTCAGGCTTACCCCACAGAACAGGTTGTGCGGGGACCCCGTCTTTACCCCACAGAACAGGTTCTGCGGGGACCCCGTTTGCCAGCGTCCGGACAACGCTCCAGAGCGGAACATTCCATCTCAAATGCGATAGCGTTAAAGCTCGGTGATAGCGACTTTGATGCCCGGACCCATAGTGGTCGAAATTGTGATGTTGCGCACGTAGTTACCCTTGATAGAGCTTGGCTTGGCAGCCTTAACGCTGGCTAGTACCGTCTGCGCGTTTTCAAGCAACTTGCTGCTGCCAAACGATACTTTGCCTATACCCAGGTGGACGATTCCGGTCGAGTCTACGCGGTATTCGACGCGGCCGGCCTTTGCTTGAGCCACTGCCTTGTCTACATCGGTAGTGACGGTGCCGCTTTTAGGATTCGGCATCAAGCCCTTGGGCCCTAAAATACGGGCATACTTGCCAAGCTTGGGCATAAACTCCGGTGTGGCGATAAGGATATCGAAATCAATTGTGCCCTTATCCAGGCCGGCTAGCAGAGCATCGTCGGCTACGGCGACACGTACGGTTTTGCCGGTGCCGTTTGGCAGGACAAAGTTATCGCGCAAATTCTGATCGGCCTGGCGCGGATCGACATTAAGGTTGATATGCACCTCGACAGTCGCGTCAAACCTGGTAGGACTGGTTTTAGTTGCCAGATCGACAGCATCGGCCAGGCTGTATGCTTTGTCCTTTTCAACAAGTTTGGCGGCTTCACGCATTTTTTTACCGGCGCGTTCCAGACGGGAACGGGCCGGGAGCTTAGCCGGTTTCTTGTCCCCGGATGCCTCGGTTTCAGCCTTGGATGCTTTGCGGGCCTCACGGGCTTGTAGCTCCTCCGCTTCTTTAACTGCCTTGGCGCTGCGTTTACCAGCCTTGGCAAGCTTGGTTTCAGCTACTTCTTGGGCGGTTGCTTGGCTATCTGCCTGAACCGTAAGGAGATTGCTTTCTTCAGTAATCCCACTATTAACTTCCTCTTCTGCTGCTTTTACAGCCTTCTTTTTGGCTTCTGCCATAGATTTATCCTTTCGTGGTGCATACGGCTTAGCGGCAGCCTCCCACAATTAGTTTGATTTGTCTATTCTACCAGATATGGGCTAAGATTGCTAACGTCCGTCACTTGCATTGCCGGTATTAAACTGGCCTTCAACGAAATCTAAAAAGGCTTGCTCGTGGGGTGCCAAGGTTTCATAGCCTTCCAACTTCCACTTGTGGCCGATGATGTCATCGTATCCCGTAACTAGGCCGGCGGCGTTGCGTTCGATAGCCCAGCCGCATGCCGGGCCGCCAAGTCTATTCAGGAATTGTCTGGCAGCGGTATCGCCCTCCTGGGCCATGCCAAGCAGCAACGTCAGCGTACCGCCTTCGATAACACCCTGCGGCGCGTACTCGCCAGCGGTTGCGTGCGGTGCGCGCATTTGTCCGTCATGCATGGTCATTACTCCCAGTATAGCCCAGGTTGGCTTCTAGAATCCACCTTTTAAACACGCGGAGGCTAGAGCTGAATGTTTCGATGCAATCTGGGATGAAATGCAAGCAAAAAATCCGAGCTGTATCTGAATACCGCTCGGATTTATTTGTCGCAGGCTGGCGCCCGGAATGCGCGTAAGATTAAGCCTCTAGCTCGACGCCCATGCTGCGGGCGGTCCCTGCCACCATCTTCTTGACGGCTTCTAAAGAATCGGCGTTCATATCTACCATCTTAGCCTCGGCGATTTCGGTTAGCATAGCTTGGGTTAGCTTTTTACTAACCTTTTCCTTATTCGGAACGCCAGAACCCTTATCTATCTTCAGGGCTGTCCGGATAAGATCGTCCGTAGGGGTACCGACGGCGCGCCACTCCATGGTGCGGTCATCAAAAATCGTAATGTGAACGGTAAGCATCTGACCCATCTTGTCCTTGGTGGCATCGTTAAAGGGCTGGATAAAATCCATCATGTTTACGCCATATTGGCCTAAGGTGCTGCCAACAGGCGGTGCTGCCGAGGCCTGGCCGCCTTTGATTTTCATCTTCAGGTTTGCTTTTACTTGTCTGGCTTGTGCCATGATTTTATCTCCATAAGGTTCTGTGTACAAAGTGAAGCCCGTAAACAGAGTGCGTAACTAATAAATTCTAGCATAGTACCCCTGTAATGTCTACATTAAAGCTCTTCAGCATATCCGTCGAACTTAGCGGATTTGGCGACGGCTCGCTTGCTGGTGAGTATGATGCGCCTGATTTTGCTCTCCGGCTCGCAAATATGGGCGGCTATCTCTTTGTCGGTCATTGGCCGGTCATAGCCAATTCCAAATTTCATTCGCAGTACTTCTGCATGGCGGCGGTTACCCACCGCCGCCTCTAGGTTTACCATTTTTATGGCTTCCAAAGCTTGATCTTCGGTATCTTGACCAGGGTCAGCGATGGTGTCGCCAAGCATCACATCGCTTGTACCGTCACGGTTTATAGGCATGTCCAAGGAGGACGGCGTGGCAATGCGAAACAGTTCCTCGTGGTAGTCGCTCAGCGGCACGTCATCAGTCTCTAACCCGCGCAGTGCAGCGCGCAAGGATGATGCCGCTTTTACAGGCACCCGTATTAGCGATGCTTTGTTATTAATGGCATTGCCTATAGCTTGCTGGATCCAACGTGTTGCGTATGTAGAAAACTTGAACCCATAACGCCATTCGAACTTTCCGACCGCATGCTCTAAGCCCAAATTACCCTCCTGGACATAGTCCATTAGGTCCATACCGTGTTTGCGCGGGTAGCGCGAGGCTATATTTACTACCAACCGGAGGTTGGCGCGTATAAAATGATCGCGGGCTGCTTTGCCTGCTTCCACTTGCTTGCATAAATAGGCAGGTACTGCGTGCCCGGGCTCTTCACGCCTGCGCATCGAAATATCAAGGGCAGCTTCTTTGCCACGTTCAATTGTTTGCGCCAGCATTACTTCTTCCTCGGCGGTTAGCAAAGGCACGTCGCCCATATGGCTTAAGTATTTGCCGACCGTATCCAGTTTGCCGCGGTCCCATTTAGGCTCGGATACTTGCGTGCCGGCTGCCATGCGGGCTTGGCGGCGCTCGGCTGCGCGGGCACGCACATCCGCGCGGCTGTCAATCAGTTCGGCTCGGCGTAACTCTGGTGTGAACTCCTGATCAAACTCCGCCATATCTATATCTGCCTGAGCGCAAGCAATGGCAAGTTCGGCGGCTGCTTGCTGGCCTGGCATTGGTATAGCCTCTGCAAACTCCAAAATTTCGGGTCTGGCTTCTGGCACGCAGCTCCCCATCTGTTACATTGCTTGTTTTCTATAAATTAACAGACAATACAATTAAAGTAAAAAGCTATTGGCTAAACTTTTTTAACCTGCAGGCTGTCAAGCTCAACCGGTGTCTCGCGGCCGAACATATTAACCAGAACCTTGAGCTTGCCCTTTTGGACATCAATCTCGCTAATGGCGCCGTCAAAGCCCTTGAACGGACCATCGGTGATATTAACCACGTCGCCAATGTTGTAATCAATCTTATGTTTGGGCTCGTCGCGGCCCATACGCTTCATGATCTTCTCGATCTCATCGCTGCCGACAGGTGTGGGTTCGGTACCGGTGCCAACGAAACCGGTCACGCTAGGCGTGTTGCGCACGATGTACCAGGCATCTTCTGATAATTTCATCTGCACAAGTACGTAACCCTGGAAAATACGCTTCTCTACGACTTTGCGCTTGCCGTTCTTGATTTCGATCATCTTCTCTTTTGGCACCAAAACCTGGTAGATCTTGTCTTTCATGTCCAGTGAATCCGCACGCTGGCGGATAGATTCAGCTACCTTTTCCTCGTAGCCGCTGTAGGTGTGGATGGCGTACCACTGCTTGGTTGTATCGTAACGTTTGCTCATTATAAGCTCCTTTCGGTCGCAGAAGTTAGATTATAGATTTTAGATTCTAGAATAACTGTATTAGAGCTTATTCTATAATCTTTAATCTGATTTCTGGAATCTGTCATTTTAGGCTCTAAACACTATTCTGCGTATTATTTTATCAAGTACAAAGTCGGTACCGGCGGCAGCCAGGCCGAAGACAACGGCAAATACGATGACCGCGAAGGTCAGCTTGATGGTGTCCCGCCGTGACGGCCAGGTAACCAGCCGGACTTCTTTCCAGGCATTGCGGAAATAGCGCGGCCAGAAGATACGGCCCAAAAATCTGCCCACGGCGCGTACAGGACGGGTGCGAAATGGCGCGGTAATGAAGCGTAATGGCCGGGCCAGCGGTTTCGCTACTCTGCCTGCGGCACGGCGTACGCGCCGCTTTGGTTGCTTGTTAGCCTTAGCCAGCGTCTTCGCGGACTGCTTGGCAGTTTTCTCACGGACGGTCTCGGCTTTTCGTACCCTTGGCTTCTTGTCTGCCACCACGGTTTTCCCCTTCTATTAAAATAGCTTACTACTAGAGTAAGCTGTTCGAAGTCAATATACACCCCCGTTAGCGAGATGTCAATAACTGCCTGGCTGCCCGCTTTTTACTTATGACCGCTCTTACAATGCCATATAAAATGCATAACCCGCTTAAGACGCCCGCAATTACCAAGTAGTTCAAGAGATAGTGGCTCACGATAAAACTATTTTCGTCAGCGTAGGGACTCTCCTTAACAAACGGGGCAATGCTGTACAAGTCTTCGTAAGCAGGGTCTTTTGCGAATGGCTTACCGGTTTCTGTTTGCGGATAATATCCTGGAACGCCGCAAACATTTAGGCCAGCATTTCTGGAATTTGCATCGGGGTGACTAGGGCCGCAATCCGTGTATACATCGTGAGTCCATGTGATACTGCTCATGGCAATAGATAGAGGTATAGATACGAGCAGGATTATAAGGATAATCAGTTTTTTCACTCGTTGCTATGGTATAGGGCTGCAAAAGACTAGTCAATTGTATTCAAGGTGAAAGATGACAAGCCCGCGACTTCTAAATAAGCAGACGGACTCCATACGTAATTAATAGCACACACTGTCAGATAAGTCGTACCCGTAGTACCTACCCCTGTAATTAGGCTTTGCGCAGTCATATTTAATGCTATGATAATGCATATGTTTACTACACCGCTTGGGATAGCCGTATCTATTGGCTTAGTGGGGGTTGTTTTAGAGCTGCTGATGGCGGCTGTGCGTATCATCTGGCTGCGCCAGGCGCTTGCGTTCGGTGTCATACTGGTAACTGCCTTTGCCGCAGCTTTAGTACTCAGTCTCTTTTATAACGTCTTTGGCGCTCTGGTGTTTTTTATCGCAGCTTACCGCGTGTTAAATGCCTGCCGGGTCGTCTATGGGCGTTCAGACCCCCGCCGCAACCTTGCTGTGACGCGCCGCACGAGCCTGATGTTGCTTGCTTACCAGATGTTAAGCATCCTATTGCTGGTAGTTGATGCGGCGGCCGATGTAAGCAGTAATGCATGGTTAGTGCTTGCTTTGACAGCTTCGCTTATTGCAGCTGTCGCTACAAACTACTCTTTGCACCGTACGCTGGGACGCAGCCAGCCGCGTACGGACACGACACGTCCAAGCATTGATGATTTGCCTACGATCAGCGTATGTATACCCGCCCGCAATGAGACAGATGACCTGGTGGCCTGCCTGGAATCCGTGCTGGCCAGTGATTATCCAAAACTAGAAGTGCTGGTACTCGATGATTGCTCACATGCTAAAACTTCAGAGATTATCCGCGGCTTTGCTAACAAGGGTGTGCGGTTCATTGGCGGCGAACCGCCGCGGGAAGGCTGGCTGGCCAAAAACCAGGCATACCAGGCCCTAGCTGAGGCTGCCAGCAGCGATTACCTGCTGTTCTGCGGAGTAGATGTGCGCTTTAGTATAGGCAGTATTAGGGCCATGCTGACCGATATGCGTCTGCGTGACAAGCACATGGTTTCAGTCATGCCGGCTGGCCGCCAGTACCCGGGCCTGGGCCAACTTATCCAGCCCATGCGTTACTGGTGGGAGCTGGGCTTGCCGCGCCGCTTGTTTAACCGTCCGCCGGCGCTGAGTACGGCATGGCTTATAGAAAAACGCAGGCTGGCAGCTTTAGGCGGTTTCAAAGCAGTGAGCAATATGGTGGTGCCAGAGAGCTATTTTGCACGTGAGCTGGTAAGGGAGGATGGTTACAGTTTTTTACGTTCCGCCGGCGAGCTGCAGCTGCAATCTGTTAAAGGCTTCCCCGAACAGTGGGCTACGGCGTTACGCACGCGCTACCCGCAGGCCCGCAAACGTCCAGAGTCCGTGTTAGTAATAGCGCTTGGTGAAGTGTTCGCCTTGCTGCTGCCTTTCGCGGTGCTGGTATGGGGCATAGTATCGCCCCTGGGAGCAGCTTGGCTATTGGCAGCGGTGAGCTGCCTATTGCTTGCCGCGGCCTATTACCGTATCATCACCGCCTGGCAGACCAGACACAGGCTTATTGCCGCATGCGGCTTGCCCGCAGCCTTGCTGCTTGAGTTGTTTATACTGCATTATTCGATGTGGAAATATGAGTTTTCGCAAGTCGGCTGGAAACAGCGCAATATCTGCATACCGGTCATGCAGGCCATAAAACACCTGCCTAAGCTGTAGTCTGCTTAGGCGGTGACGGGTTTGGATGGTTCGCGGGATGGTATAAAGATAGTGAACGCCGAACCGACATCCAGCGTGCTGCTCAGTGATATCTCGGCACCGATAAGTTTTGCTAGTTTACGCGTGACATATAGGCCCAGGCCTGTGCCCGAACTTTTGCGCGTGCGGTAATCCTCGCTCCTAAAGAACTTATTGAACACCTGGTCCTGGTCGTTCTTGCTCATGCCTATGCCCGTATCGGTGACGGTAAAGTTTACGCCGCCCGGCCCGGGCGCAGCGGCGATGGTAACGGTGCCCTTCTCGGTGTATTTGATGGCGTTGGTAATGAAGTTCTGTAATATTTCACGCACGTACAGCGAGCTGGAGTACAGCAGCTCAAGCTTGGGGTCTATCTCGGTAATAAGCTGAAGATTTTTCTTTTCTGCGCTCGGCTTGTAATTTTCACCCAAGGTCGCAATAAGCTGGGCAACGTTGATGGAGACAAAGTTAATATCCAGCGTGCCGTTCTCGGCTCGGGACAAGGTAGACAGGTCGTTTATCAGGCTGGCCAAAAACAGGATCTGATCCCGGGCCTGACTAACCGTGTTCTTGATGGTAATCATTCCGGCCTCTTTCTCAATGGCCAGCAGCGCGTTGCTAACATTGCCTTCGGCGATTGTAACGGGCGTGCGCAGTTCGTGGCTGACCACACTAACGAATTCGTCGCGCTCTTCCTCAAGCGATTTTTCATGCGTGATGTCGCGTACTAGCAGTACAAAACCGCCTTTGTCCTCTGAACCAAAACTGGGTTTAACCGGAGCGATGCTAAGGTAGACATTGATAAGCGAGCCGTCACCGTAGCGCAGCCGGTAATCGCGTGAAATTGTCTGGGTAGTGCTGGTGGTAACCAGGCGGGTGCCGTCTATGGGCTGTTCATGCGCGTCTAGCAGCTTAAGTATGTTGCCGATATATTCATCCTCGATACCGGTGTTGCTGTCGAGCACATTGAGGGCGGCGCCGTTGTAAAGCATGACACGGCCAAAGCGGTCGGTAGCGATGACACCGTCTGCCATGCTGTTGATAAGGGCGCGCAGCTGCCCGTGTTCCAGATTAATAATCTCCTGCTCGGTCAGGTTGGCGGTATTGGGTTCTGGCATACTGGTTAGAGTATAGCAAGTAACGCTAATGCTAACCAGCGGCGAGCGGCGCTATAGCTGTCTGATGGGTCTTTAGCTCGCGGCGTACGCGCTTGGCGCCGGGCAGCACACCTTCGAAGCGACGCCAAAACGCTTCCGAATGATCCAGCTGCTCGGTATGTACCAGTTCGTGCAGCAGGACATAATCTATCAGATGCCACGGCAGCTGCATTAGGAAAATGTTAAGCGTTATATGCTTGGTGCTTGAGCAACTACCCCAGCGGGAGCTTAGCCGCTTGGTAGAAACCGACTTGTATCTGAAGCCGTTATTTTGGGCCAGAACTTGCAGGCGGGCCGGCAGCAGGCGGTCGGACTGTTTTTTGAGCGCTTTCAGCGCGCCGCGCTGGGCGGCTTTTTGGACATCATCACTAGAGAGCAGACTGGCAGGGGGGTGCAGCACGGTTATCTTAAGCTGGGTCGTACGGACAGTGGCCTTGGCAAGTGATCCGTCAGCTACAAAAGTAAGGCGATGGGCTTTGCCGATACGGTCCCCCTCTTTTAGCAGCGGGTTGCCTACGGGGCGGTGGCTGGTTATCCAATTATGGCGCGCTTTGGCAAACTCGATACCGGCCTGGTACGGCAGCCAATGCGGCAAACTGACGCGCACAGTACCGTCGCGGCCAAAGCTAAGGCGTATATTGGTGTTGCCGCGCCGTTTGGCCAGCGTAATATCACCGATGCCAGGAATAAAGGCAGTCTTGTTGGCCATAGCTTGGCTCCTTAACGTAAGACAATGTTGCGGCGGTGATTACGCTCGTTTTTGCTGTTTTGTGCCTGCGGGACCAGATTAACCAGCTCTGGCCTGACCATCTTGCTGGCCGCGGCAGATGCCTTGACTACTTGCATGTCGGCAAGTTTCTTAAGCGTCGAGCTAAGCTGTCCGGCAAAGGAATGTTTGCCGCTTACAACCACAAAATCTTCAGTGGGTTCCGGATGCTGCATATAGCTGACCAGTTGCTTAAAGGCCTCGACATCGTAGCCAACAGCATAGCGGTCATCGTGCTTGCGGCGGTCGCGCTTGTGATTGCGCACAAAGGCGGTATCGGCATCTACCTGGAACCAGACAACCAAGCTAGCGGCCTTATGCTTGCGGGCCAAATCACGCAGTGCGCGGCGCTGGCTGACGCGCAGAGCATTCATGTCATAAATTACGCTAATACCAGCGCTCAAAAATTCGCCGGTCATGTACTCCATGATACGGTTAAGTGCAAAGTTTTCCTGCTTGGTGTATTTGGGCGTTTCAAACAGTTGCGCGCGGATGCGGTCCTGCTCCAGATGGGCTGCCTCAAAAGCCTCATTGAACTGGCGTGCAAAATACGTCTTGCCTGCCCCCGGGAAGCCATATAAAAGAATAAGAACAGGCTGGGTTGAACTAATCTTCACCATATATAGATATAGTTTATAACACCGAATCTGAAATAAGAAGTGCTGCCATGTAAATAAGTGACAAAATAACAGATGTAAGCTATGATAGTGCTTGATTTTACCAAAGCAACATACAGGGGTGTAGCTCAATTGGTAGAGTAGCGGTCTCCAAAACCGTTGGTTGCAGGTTCAAGTCCTGTCACCCCTGCCAAATTCAAAAGCCAGGTTCATGCCTGGCTTTTGAATTTGTTCGCGTGACGGGCTCGAACCCTTGGGTCGAGAACTGCCGGTGGCAGTTTGAGTTTTCTTTGCTTGGCCAGCCGAGATGCTTCAGCTCTCGAGGCTGCAAAATATAGATTGTTGTCCTGTCACCCCTGCCATTGTAGATGACTCAGCGCAAGCTGGGTCTTTTACATTGGCAACAAAACCCTGACACAAGCCGCCAGCTGTGAACATGATGACGCAGCTGTAATAGGCGTCTATCTAACCCAGTTGTTATACGATATTCAAATATTATTCCGCCCGCAAGCATGATATTAATCGCGCCCAATAATTAATACAACTAGCCTTGAATGCTTTTGTATCCGCATTTTTAAATAAGGCAGAATAAAAACCCTAGCGCCTAATTTGGCACTAGGGATCAATATTAACAACTAGCGTAAGCCAAGTTTCTTGGTGCAAGCGGGCCACTGGCCCCAACCCGAACGCTGTTGCAAGATCTGGCCGCGCAGAATCTGTTCCTCGCGTGAGTTCTGGTGCGGCAGGCCCTGGCCGCCAACGGCCCGCCAGGTGCTGGCGGTAAACTGCAGTCCGCCGTAGTAGCCATTACCGGTGTTAATAGCCCAGTTACCGCCTGATTCGCATCTGGCCAAGGCGTCCCAGATACTGCCGTCAGTTACAGCCGGAGCGCTGGTTACGACGCGCCGCGCTGTTGTACGCGCTGCGGCCGGCTTTACGGCTGGTTTAGTTACGGCTGCAGGCATGGCACGGGCGGCCAGCACTTCGTCTGCAAGCGGAATACGCAGTTGCTGGCCAGAATGAATAATATCCGGGTTCTGTATACCGTCATTGGCGTCATAAAGGCGCTGTACGGTTATGCCATGAGCTTTGGCTATGGCCGAGAGCGAATCGCCCCTAGCGACCGTTACAATGACAGGCGCCGGCAAAGCAGCCTCTGCCTGTACGGTTTGTTCCGCGGGCAATTCTTCAATCCCCGGCTGATTATGCAAAGAGTCTGCTGCTTGCTGCTGTGCAGAAACACCGCTGCGATCTATGCCTAAATCGTTATTAATTGTTATAACATTGAGCTGGCCGCCAACTGCTGTTTGGCCGCCGCCGAGCGATATGATTGATGCTGATAATATAGTGATTGGTAACGCAGTAATGCGCATAATTTCTAAAACAACTCCCTCTACCCTTGTCACTGCCTGCCCTCTGGCGCGCTTAATAAACGCGCACTGCGGCACGGCTGAAACACCCTCTTATACTATTGTTTCGCCTTAAATGGCGGGAATTTCAGGGTAATGTGGCTGTTGCCGGCACGCTACATGTAGCGTATGGCGCTAGCCCTAGTGCACTATTCCACCTCACATGGAAAATGACACAGAGTCCAGCCTATACGTTTACGAAATATATGTCAATAAATACCAAAAGCATTTTGTAATATGTCTCTGTTAAAACGCTTTTGTAAAATTTACAAAGATACCATCATTTATTGTTATCGTGTTTAAAAACGAAACTGCTATGCAAAGCTACGTCTGCTAGTGAAAAAGCGTTAATAGATACCATCTGAAGCTTGGAATCACCAGCTTGCTGTTATGTTTTAGCTGCCGTCCGGTGATGGTATAAAACGGGTTATTACCACTTTTTGGACTTGAATCTGAACGATTTGAAAATAAGCCCGTCCAATAGCAAGTGGCTAAAGTAGCCAACAACCGCCGCGCCGTAGAACAACAGCGCAAACGTCAAGTTGTTGTGGTTGTGGACATACGGGATAAGCACGATGGGCAGCGGTATCAGCAGCATAGCCAGGCGCGAATGTGTCCAGCCGCGGTGCTTGCCGACTATCGGTGTCATGGCCAGCAGGCCTAAGTATGCCGCGGCCTCTAGCCGGCCGATCCAGATCAGGATAATATCTACGATAAAAGCCAGCCCGAAGAAAATATCCTGCCCCTTGGAATTCGTATCAACATCCGGCCACAGACCGAAAAGAATGGCCACCACGAATACGCCAACAAGAGTCTGCCAGTCACTGAGCATGCCCGTAGCCGAAGCAAGCAGCATGCCGGGCATAAGCAGGATGATAAGTACGAATACCGCGCATAGCACGACCGCACCTGCCGTATGGCCCTTATAGCCCGCCACTTTATGCGTACCCCGTGAATTGGTCGGTCTTTATCTGCTGTTTTGCTGCGCCGTGCTTGATAAGTGCGGTATAAATGTCATCGACCATACCCTTTGGCCCGCTGATGTAAATAAGATTTTGCAGCCAGTGCGCAGCCATGGATGACCGGTTATCAAGCGCCAGCCCTTTGCCCGGCAGATAGTGTACATGTAGTGACGGATCGGCACTATGCCAGGCATTAAGTTCTGCCTGGAATAGCGGCGGTACATCACTAGTAACATAGACCAGGGTTGCATTAAGCCGTTTCTGCTCTTTTATAGCTTGTGCCAGCATAGCGCGGAACGGTGTGATACCGATACCGCCGGCGATAAACAGCCGCGGTCCGTCCTCATCTCCCCAGACAAAGTCACCCTCGATGTTATGCCCCTGCACCTCATCACCGGGTTTGAGATTTGCTAGGCTTTGTTTGAAGCTGCTATCCGATAACCGGGTAGTTATTTGCAGGCGCCCTTCGCTGGGTGCTGAGGCGATGGTAAAGCGCCGCTCGCCGGTGCCGTAGGTCTTGCGCGGCAGTTCCAGGCGGATTGATTGGCCGGCCAGCCAGCTGACGCTTGCAACGGGCTCAAAGCAGAACGACCATGTACCGTTGCCCTCGTCTTTTTTATCTGTAAACCTCAGTTTCATACCATAATATTATAATGTAAAAACAAGTATTGACGTAAGCAGTTTAGGCGGGTGTATACTAGAACCAGTCACGTGCGGGCTTGGTTGGTCACCCCATCATTCCTCCGCCCGGGCTATTACGCAAACTATAGCCGCCCGAGTAAATCATAGCGATTTAACAGAGGTGCCTATTTAGCGGACATGAAGCAAAGCACTTTTCGGTTATAAATAACTCTTTCTGGCCGAAAAATCCGCGCCGCTTGTCGATGTAACATAGGCTACATCTTCGCACGGCACGAAGTTTTCATCTCAGAAATAGCTAATTTCTAACTCGAAAAAGCTTTACGTCATATCCGCAATCAAATCGTCAGAGCAGCGTGTACGTTAAGCTGCCACCCTACTAAATCTTTTAAGTGGAGTGATTTGATATGCGTAATAGCCTCTCTTTTAACCAAAACAAAAATGCCGTCGATGTCCTGTTTTCGTTCAGCGGCCGTGACCAGTATGCCCGGCCGGTCCGCCTGACCTGGGATGGTGAAGATTATACCTTAGGCGGCGTGCAGTTTTGGTATGCCGAGCATAAGGGCGACATCCTGGTGCACCACTACCGTGTCAGCGACGAACATGGCGAGTACACTTTTGAGCTCAGTCTTGAGACCGAGAATCTTACCTGGAACCTGGACAGGGCTACTAAGTCCGGCTCGACTGCCGCACTGGCCGGCCGGAAGTTTGCGGGGGCAACGTTATGAAAAATTTAACACTAGGCAATTCACAGTTCACAATAAATTCACATTTTACATGTAGCATTGCCGCTGCAGCCCCTTGTGAATTGGTAATTGATAATTTAATTAAAATTGTAAATTGTAAGTTGAAAATTGCTCCTGAAAGGAGCCAGCTATGAGGCCGTCACTTAATGAACCGGTGAGCGTGGTCTGGTACTACAACGCCCGGACCCGGCACATGCAGCCCTACATGCTGACCTGGAACAACCAGGATTACCGCCTGGGCAAGATAGACTTCTGGCATAAGACCTGGGCCGGCAAGCACCAAGTCCATCACTTTTCCATCGCCGGCAAAGACGGTAACGCGTATTTTAAGCTTGCTCTCAACACGGATACGCTTAACTGGACGCTAGAGGAGTACATGAGCAGTCATGACGCCTCAATAACATACGGAAGGAGTTAATATATGACAAATTTCACATGTACCAATTCATATTTCACAATAATTTCACGGTTTTCATTTGTCAAACGCTTCCGGCCTCATTGTGAATTGATAAATGATAATTTAATGAAAAATGAAAACTGTAAAATGATAAATTCCTCTGAAAGGGGGCTGCTATGAAAGACCGCAAGAAACGTAAGCAGCGCGAAGAAGTACGCAAGATCCTGCATACGATGCGGCTGGAGCTGGCCGCCCAGCGCCTGGCGCAAGAGAAAAGCCCGCGCCAAGACTCTACGCTGTATCTGCAGGATCTCATGAAACAGTCTGCCCAATCCCTGGCAGGTTGATATGGGGCTACGTGATTTACCCATAAATAAAGCCGAGGCAAGAGTTATGCACATTGATCTTAACTCGTGCTTTGCCATTATCGAGCAGCAGGCTAACCGCCTGCTGCGTGGCCGGCCGGTGGGTGTAGCCGCCTATGATACGCCGCGGGGCTTTGTGCTGGCTGCCAGCTACGAGGCCAAACGCATGGGAATAAAGCTCGGCGTCAATGTGCAAGAGGCCCGGGCTATGTGCCCGGGCATTGTCATCACCACCCCTGATCCTGCCAAGTACCGCGAGGCTCATGCGCGTTTCAAGGAGCTTATGTTGGAGTACACATCCGACGTCGCACCCAAGAGCATAGACGAGTTCGTGCTGGATCTGACGGGGTCGCCTATTCTACGTTCAGGCAAAAGCATGGAAGACATCGGCCTGGAAATCAAAGACGCCGTGCGCGAACGCTTAGGCGAGTGGGTAACGGTGAATACCGGTATCGGCCCCAACCGTTTCCTGGCCAAGTATGCCGCCGGATTTGATAAGCCCGATGGCATGACACGGATAGATTGGCGCAACCTGGAAAACTACTTCAGGTGCCGCACGCCTCAGACTTGTGCTAGTTTTGGTGCGCCAGCGAGGACTGCAAAGGAGACGTATCCAAATACGGTAACTGCAGACCGGAGCGGACAAGCCAAGAATAGCCAAGAGGCCGGCAGAGTTTTAGGCAAACCCAAAAAGCCGGCTGGCCGGTGTGGGGTGTGCGGCGGAATGGATTTAACCGATCTGCCGGGAATAAATACCCGTTACAAGCGCCGTCTGCAGGCCTACGGCATCATGACGCCCCTGGACTTCCTGCGGGCAGACAGGCGGATTTTAGAAAAAGTCGTCTTTAAGTCCATCGTGGGCTACTACTGGTATCTGCGTTTGCGCGGATATGAGATTGATAAGTTTGAGACCAGGCGCAGTACCATCGGTCATCAATACGCCCTGCCTCATAAGACGTTTAACCGCGATGAACTGGCCAGGCTGCTTATGAAGCTGTGCGAAAAAGTCGGGCGCAGGCTGCGCAAAGCCGGCCTGACCGCCGGCGGTATCCACCTGTACCTGAGCTTCGTCAGCTATCAGGAGATGTCAGGCCCAAGAAACTCCGGATTTATAGAGGCGCGGCCAGAGCCCTCGCACCAGGACGGCCAGTCTGCCGGCTTTGCCAGCGGGCAGGCTGGCCCGGTACAGAAACTCTGGTGGCATCAGGGCGAAAAACTAGGATACCGCCTATACAGTACCGAGAGTGTCTACCGTGCGGCTAGGAGCCTGCTTGGGCGGGCGGACATCCCATATAAGGTGCGCGGCATGAGTATCACCACCTTCGACCTGGCCCCGGCAGATCCCGAGCAACTCAACCTATTCGACACTGTACAAGGTTCAACCTTGTACAGTCAGCGGAGTTTTAGGGCTGAGCGCCATATCTCGGATGCAGTGGACGAGATTAATAACAGATACGGCGAATTCGTCATCACCCCGGCCACCATGATGGATATGAACGGCGAAATCCTCGACCGCATCGCTTTCGGCAATATGAGGGATGTATAAGTAAAATCCGTTGTGGTTCCCGATAATAAACCTAGCCTGGTATGAAAAGCGGGCGTAGAATAATGAACAGTCTAAGTATTGGAGGGAGTATGCTGCAGACCGCCCATGCGCTTATCAAGGGGGTTGGACGCGATCTTGGTTTGAACAACGAGCAAATAGAATCATTTTTGGCCACCGACCATGACCATGCCTTTGAAGTAAAGCTCAAAAACGGTAAAAAGTTCAGCGCCTACCGGGTGCAGCACAATAATCGCCTAGGACCTTACAAAGGCGGTATCCGCTATCATCCGGATGTAGACCTGGCTGAAGTCAAGGCGTTAGCTACCCTTATGAGCATCAAAACCGCAGCTGTTGGTCTGCCGCTGGGTGGCGGCAAGGGCGGCATATCTGTTGATCCGCGCACTCTGGACAACGGAGAGCTGGAGGAGTTATCACGCGAATACGTACGCCGGCTAGCTCCTCATATCGGACCGGACACGGATGTGCCGGCACCAGATGTTAGCACCACTGCTGAGATTATCGACTGGATGGTGGATGAATACGAAAAGCTGACTAGCGATAGCTCCAGGGCTTGCTTTACCGGCAAATCCCTAGCTAACGGCGGTTCTGAAGGGCGCGAAGCCGCTACTGGCCGCGGCGGTGTGATTGTACTTGACCGATTGCTTGAGCTACAGGAGCTATCAGGCCGGCCATTGACCTATGCGGTGCAGGGTTTTGGCAATGTCGGCTCGTTTTTTGGCATTGTCGCCGAAGCGGAACACCCCGGCTGGAAACTAATTGCTGCCACCGATTCAAGCGGTGGCATTATGGATCATGGCGGCCTAAGCGCTATTGAACTAGACCGTTTTAAGCGCCTGGGTAACAAGCTGGCTGACTTCCCGGCCCCTAAATTCATAAGCAACGAAGACTTAATCAACCTCAAGGTTGACGTGCTGGTGCTGGCGGCTTTGGGTGACGCCGTCACCAGCAAAAATGCCGATAAAGTCAAAGCCAAATACATCCTGGAGTTAGCCAATGGTCCGGTTAATGACCATGCCTACCGCTACTTGACCAAGCGGGGTGTCTTGGTGGTGCCGGATGTGTTGGCAAATGCTGGAGGCGTGATTGTGAGCTACCTGGAATGGTTGCAAAACCGGGCGCTCGAATCATGGCCAGAGGCCAGGGTCAACCAAGAACTGGCGCGGTATTTGACTTCGGCAACCGATAATATTTTTAAGCAGTCAAGAAACCACGATGGTTCGCTCAAAGAAGCTGCCTGCGCGGTAGCCATAAAACGAATTTTGTCACTCGAAGATTAAGTTATCCACTAAATTATGTATGGAAGTCTAAAAACACCGGTAAAACGCTGTAAAAAACCTTGGTTATTACGCTTATGTTCACTATAATGTATGTTAATAACCGTAAACATTACAAAAGAGGGCGATGAATCCCGCAGGATTCCAAGAGACGAGCATGATAAATTGCACGGTTGAAGCTGTTAGCATGCGTCAGACGTACTATGTACGCAGAAAGGTTAGTGGAATCTGACGGGATGAAAGTACTAATGCTAGGGTGGGAATTACCACCTCACAACAGCGGCGGGCTGGGCGTAGCATGCTACCAACTATGCAAGGCTCTCTCTAAAAAAGGCGTGGGTATTGAATTTATCCTGCCCTACACTGCCGATCACGGCGATATTGATTTTATGAACATCAGGCCGGCGCATCCGCAGGGTATCAAGGCTATTCAAAAAAGCGGTATCGCCTACGACAGTTATAAATATATTTACGAGGACGGCCATGAGGAGTGGATGGATATGTACGGCCAGCAGGCCGCTTACGAGACGGCTGTGGGTGAACTCGTTCCCCTGATGGAGTTTGATGTCATCCATGCGCACGACTGGCTGACCTTCCGGGCAGGACTAAGAGCCCGCCAGGTATCGGGCAGGCCGCTTATATTGCATGTGCATTCCATTGAGTCTGACCGTGCCGCCCGCGAAGGCGGCGGTAATCCGTTGGTACGCGAAATAGAAGGCCTCAGTTTCCTGCTGGCTGACCGCATCGTCGCCGTGAGCAACCACACCAAGAAAGCCATCATCCGCGAGTACGACATTCCTGCCGGCAAAATTGATGTCGTACATAACAGTTTGGATCTTGATATGGTTGAACCGCTGGCAGAAGAAAGCACTCACGCCTATCTTGAAGCCATGAAGGCCCAGGGTTGGCGCGTTGTCGTAAACATTGGCCGCCTGACCGTGCAGAAGGGCCTGACTAACCTGCTGTACGCGGCCAAGGCGGTTGTGGATAGGGCACCAAAAACCCTGTTCCTGATAGTGGGATCCGGCGAGCAATACAATGAGCTGATTGAGCTAGCTGCTGAGCTTGGTATTTCGCGTAATGTCATAATCACCGGTTTCCAGCGCGGGGCGCGTTGGCGTGACAGTTTTGCAGCGGGCGATTTGTTCGTTATGCCGTCAGTATCGGAGCCGTTTGGCCTAACCCCGCTTGAGGCCGCCGGCTACGGCACACCTTCGCTCATTACCAAGCAATCTGGCGTAGCCGAGGTCTTTACACACTGCCTGAAGGTGGATTTTTGGGATATCAACGAAATGGCCAACCAGATTACCGCAGTCGTGACCAGTGATGCCCTGCGTGATGTCCTGCACGAAAACGCGCAGGCCGAATACAACGAACTGTCCTGGCACCCCGCTGCTGATAAGTTAAAAGCGTGGTATGAGTCACATATCGAACAGTTGCAAGGAGCGGCGGCATGAGAAAACAACTCTCCTGTCACCTGTCACCTGTCACAAAACATTATCCTGCCACCTGTCACAATGGTTACACGCTAATCGTTACAGTATCGTTACAAGTCACACGTAACAAGTTAATTAGCTCAGGAGCTTTAGTCTCATGAGTAAGTCTATAGTTTTGTACCTGCACGTTCATCAACCATACCGCGTACGGCACTACACTATCTTTGATGCCGGACAGCACCATGACTATTTTGACGCACCGCTTGATGCCAAAGAGTCAAACGAAGCCGTCATACGAAAAGTAGCCGGAAAGTCATATCTGCCCACCAACCAGTTGCTGCTAGAGCTGCTAAATAAATATCCTGGCTTCAAGCTGAGCCTGAGTATCACCGGCACCATCATTGAACAGCTTGAGGAATGGGCACCCGATGTACTAGACAGCTTTAAGGCACTAACAGATACCGGCCGCGTTGAGATAGTTGCCGAGACCTACCACCATTCCCTGGCCTTCTTTTATTCACGCGAGGAGTTTGAGCGCCAAGTTGAGCTGCATGCGCATAAGATCCAGCAGGTCTTCAACCAGACCCCCAAAGTCTTCCGTAACACCGAGCTGGCCTACAATAACCAGCTTGCGCAGTGGGCTGACGAAGCAGGCTATAAAGGAATTCTAGCCGAAGGCTGGGATCCAGTACTTGGTTGGCGCAGCCCGAACTTTGTCTACCGCCCGGCGGATACCAAAAACGTGCGCCTGCTTATGAAAAACTACAAGCTCAGTGATGACATTGCCTTCCGTTTTGGCAACAAAGCCTGGGAAGAATACCCGCTAAGTGCTGATAAATACGCCCATTGGCTGTCTGAGGCGGGCGACGCAACTAACTTCAATCTGTTCATGGATTACGAAACTTTTGGTGAGCACCAGTGGGAAGACACCGGTATCTTTGATTTCTTACGTAACCTGCCAGAGGAATGGCTAAAAGAAGAAAATCATGATTTTAAGACCGTCAGCGAAGTTATAGACACCAATGAGCCAAAGGATAGCGTGGATATGCCCGATACAGTTACCTGGGCCGACACCGAGCGTGATCTGACCGCCTGGCTGGGTAATAAGATGCAGCAGGAAGCTTCTGACGCTATTTATGGTCTTGAGGCGGCCGTGTTTGAGTGTAATGATCCCGTACTGGTGGCCGATTGGCGCAAGCTGACAACTTCTGATCATTTCTACTACATGTGTACAAAATGGTTCAACGACGGCGACGTACATGCCTATTTCAGCCCGTATGACACGCCGTACGAAGCCTTTATAAACTTTATGAACGCCTGGCATGATATCCGCTACCGCCTGGGAGAAAAGGCATGAATTTAACATTTAACATTTCACAGTTCACAATAATTTCACATTTGTCATTTAACAGCGCAGCTTTACTGCTGCCAAAAATGAAAATTGTGAAGTGTGATTTGAAAATTGCATCAATCAAAGAGGTTGCCTGATGGGCCGGCCGGTCGTGCTATCAAACGGCTCGATGTTTGTTGCCCTCAACGAAGACGGCCTGGTGCACGATTTCTACTATCCATACGTAGGGCTTGAGAACCTTACCACGGCCCGCTCGGCTATGCACAAGATTGGCGTGTGGGCAGACGGCAACTTCAGCTGGACTAGCGATACCGTTTGGAGTATCTCTGTTGATTTTGAAGACGAGGCGCTTATTAGCAACATCGTTATGACAAATGAGGAAATGGGGCTGGAGCTGCACTTCCAAGACTTCGTAGACAGCTCGGTTAATGCTTTCTGCCGGCATATCAAGGTTGTCAATAAATACGAGCACCAGCGTGATGTGCGGATTTTCATGCACCAGGTCTTCCAGATATCACATGCCGGCCGGGCCGATACGGCCCTGTACGAGCCAGACGGTAATTATCTAGTCGATTACAAGGGCCGCTGCAGCCTGCTGATATATGCCGAGAACGGCGACGGCACGCCATTTGACCAATATGCCGTAGGCAACTACGGCATCGAGGGCAAAGAAGGTACGTTTAAAGATGCTGAAGACGGTGAGCTTTCTAACAACCCTGTAGAACACGGCGGCGTTGATTCGGTCATCCGCTTGCTTGTTCCATTGGGCGGTGCGCAAGCCCGCACACTAGACTACTGGGTCATCTGTGCCAGCTCCCAGCAGGATGCTGATACTATTCATGAGCAGCTGCGGCAAGAAGGCTTGGCGGCACGCGTGCGGGCCGTACGCAGCTGGTGGGAGAAGTGGATGGATGTATCACGGCCCAAGCTGGCCAAGCTGGATAGCCGGTACCGTGAGTTATCAAAAAAATCGCTGCTTATCATCAAGGCCCATACCGATGTACGCGGCGGTATCCTGGCATCGGGTGATTCAAGTATTTTCAATTACGGGCGCGATTATTACTGTTACTGCTGGCCCCGTGATGGTGCCTATGCTATCTGGCCGCTTATGCGGCTAGGCTATAAGCAGGAAGCACGCAACTTCTTCGAATTCTGCCGTGACATCATTAGCAAAGATGGTTACATGATGCACAAATACCAGCCCGATAGGTCTATCGGCAGCACCTGGCATCCGTTAGTGCACGGCCAGCGCCGCGAGCTGGCCATCCAAGAAGATGAGACGGCGATCGTTATCATCATGCTTGGTGAATACCTTAAACACTCTGGAGACCGTGAGTTCGTGGAGCTGCTCTATGACACGCTAGTGCGTCCATCGGCTCAGTTTATGCGCTCGTATATAGATAAAGCGACTATGTTGCCGCACGCCAGCTATGATCTGTGGGAAGAAAAGTTCCTAACTAGCACGTACACTGCCGCGGTGACTTACGCATCACTTAAAGTCGCTGCCATGTTTGCAAAAGAATTTGAATATCCCGATGACAATGTCGCCTGGAATGGGGCGGCAGACCGGATAGCTTCAAACTTCAGCATTCTTTTTAATAAGGAGCGCCGCGCTTTTTGTAAGGGTCTGCTACTTAATGCCGACAATTCCATAACGTACGATAACACCCTGGATATCTCCAGCATGTACGGCACGATGATGTTCGGCCCTGAGGGTACGAAGCCGATGCTGGATGAAACCGTGCGGCTGATAGAACGCACGCTCATGGACCATTCACCATCCGGCGGATCGCCGCGCTACGAACAGGATAACTACATGCGCACTGATAATGACTACCAGGGCAACCCGTGGTTTATCACATCGTTCTGGTTAGCGCAGTATTATCATGAGCAAGGCCAAACCGAGCGCGCTCACGAAATTATGGCTTGGGCCGCCAGCAAGACTACCGCCAGCGGGGTATTCAGCGAGCAGATTGATCCAAAGAACAGCCAGCAGCGCAGTGTTGCCCCGCTTGTTTGGAGCCACGCCGAATACATTAACACTGCCCTGGACCTAGCTAATCTTTAAATATCAGATATCTCGTTTATCACATATAAAAATAGCCCCTGTGCGGGCTATTTTTTAGGGTTTACGGTGTTTCTACCGAGGTTCTTCTTGGTCTCTTCATACCAAGCATGGGTACGGGCCACCGGATCGTACTTGCGAAGACGCAGTTTCTCGGGGGTATTCATGGTATTTTTGGTGGTGTAGTACGTGCGGTGACCGCTTAGTTCGCTCACTAAGCCTACGATTTTCCGCTTGTCGCCTTTTTTCGCCATTGCCGCGTAATTATAGCTAATAACACCTTAGATGTCAAACTATTGCCCGTTCGCTATCTAGCAGTTTGTAATACTCGCCATCCCAGTCCGCAGTATTATCAAACTCTTTGCCAAACGCGGGCTTAGGATCAGGATCAAATGAACCTTCACCGTCATTACCCCAGCCGCCTCCGTATCCGCGGTAGCGTTCTAATAGCTCAGCCAATACGGGCACACTGACCGCGGCAGCTCCTAGTAAAACCGATATCCTAGACATATCGTTGGCGGTTGTATATGTTTCAGTCTGATACTCGACAAAAGCACTGATAGTTAAAGCAGAGGCTCCTAAAACGCTTGCGCTTATACGTGTTCTAGCTTCTGATTTTCTGGATTCAAGATCAGCAGGCTTGGGGTTGGGTCTGAATAAGCGTTTAAACATGGTGCTCGTGTTATAAAAATGGAGCCACGACTGGGATTTGAACCCAGGACCCCTTCCTTACCATGGAAGTGCTCTACCACTGAGCTATCGCGGCATAAATACGGCTGTAATGATACCAATTTTTACCCTTTAATTCAAGATAGGGGCGCTAGCTAAGCGTATTCCATACAAATCATAGTGAAAGCTATATTATAATTGTAACATGTTGTAATTCTTAACACACTTTGCTGGCCCTGTTTGCCTCATTCCTGGCCCTACCGAAAGAAACGCTTTTTATTGTTTTTTATAGACTTGACAATATTCATAGGCAACAGTTGGTTAAAATAACAGTTAAGGATACTCAGGTGCAGGGTGTAGGATTCGAACCCGAGAAGTGCCAGTGGCACTTCGAGTTCACGCCCAATGAGCTAATACGAATCAGTTGGGATGCTGAGATTGCATACACTTGCACCACTTGTATCACGCTGAGGTTCGGATTCTACTTTCTCATCGAAGATATGCAATAAAATAACCCCTCAAGGAGGGGCTAATTTATTGCATCTTGGTGCAGGGTGTAGGATTCGAACCTACGAAGGCGAAAGCCGACAGATTTACAGTCTGTTGTGTTTGACCGCTTCACTAACCCTGCTCGTCGAGGTGTGATAGTTGTGTTGCCAAGCTGCTGGCAAAATGAATTTGCCCAGCATCTCCAGCAACCCAACTAAGCCCCCTCCTCTTCAAATCCGAGAATCCTCTCTCGGATTTGGCAGCTTTTGCGAGAGGATTCGCAAAAGCTAAAGAAGTAGCGGTGCGAGACCTAGGGCAAAAGGCTTTGAAACTTGTTTTTAAAGAATTTTGCCCTAGGTTGGAACCAGTTAGGACGTGGAGCCACTTGTCGGATTCGAACCCGAAGAAGTCCGGGGGACTTCTGAGTTCATCCTCGAGCAGCGCGTGTATCACTATACATGCTTAGACTCTGTTGGCCTAGTGCTTGCTTGACGCTAAGGTTCGAATCTTCGAAAAGTATGGAGCCACTTGTCGGATTCGAACCGACGACCCTCTGTTTACAAAACAGATGCTCTAACCAGCTGAGCTAAAGTGGCATATGTTAATTGTAACTTATTAAGGTTCGAACCGACGGTCACCTTCGGCGACCCCGGAACTTCATCTTTGAAAACCAGTTTTCAAGAGAAGATTCCCTTGCGAAATGCCACTGGCATTTCTCACCTCTGTTTACAAAACTGATGCTCTAACCAGCTGAGCTAAAGTGGCGTAGTCGCCGATACCGAGGCATTTTAACAGATACGGCGCTTTACTTCAACAATCCGATGGGCTAGATAACGACTTTGCGGGGGCGCAGGACGCGGCGGGGCTTGCCGGCGGGCATGATGAGCTTGCCAAGCTTGGCCTTCATTATGTCGGCTTCGGTGTGCATGTCTTTGGACTCGTAAGCACGGATAAGCAGCTGGAAGGTCTCCGGGTTTGGTTCCAGCTCGGTAGCTTTCTCAAGCTCGAGCAGCATCATCTTATCATTGCCCAGCTTCTCCTGCACCTTGGCATAGGCGATATGGCGGGCAGCCAGGCCGTCTTCTAGCTTCAGGGCTTGCTCGAAAGCCAGACCGGCCTTTTCGTAGTTTTCTGTCTCATAATAAATAAGACCCAGGTTGTGCAAGCTGCTTGCACTTGGGTCTATGGAGCTGGCGATCTCGAAACAATCTATGGCGTCTTTGTACTCTTTTTGCTTGGCATACAGGATACCCAGGCGGTTGTAGGCGGCAGCGTTCTTCTGGTCTATCTTCAGTATAGTCAAGAGAGCCTTCTCGGCGCGCAAAAAGCGGTTTTCGCGCATGCCCTGGTGGGCGATATCCCACAATTTGCCTAAACGGTCAGATATGCGCTCCGCAGCTGGTGATAACTCGGTATCACGGACACGCGTACTGCGGAACGCGAGAATTCCAAATCCCACTACGAACGCTAAGGAAAACATAAACTCTATTTTATCACACCTTAGAGTGAGAGGAACAGGTTGTCTAAGAGTAGCTTCATATTGGGGTTATATATCAGATGTTCAGAAGATTCCGCCACGATCGCCTGCCGCTGCCGCCATTGCTCTACCGCTCCAGGCCGTTGCTGTTTGGCGGCTGCGGCCAGCGCCGCGTGGGTGATGCGGATTAGTGCGTTCAGCAGCAGTCTGGCTTGCTGCTTGTCTTTGGCCAGTTCATCTGTACGCAGCAGCCGTTTGCCAGGATTTTCGGCTAGTATCTGCTTGGCCAGCGAGACTTGGGCTATCAGCGGGTGGTTTTCGTTTTCCAGCAGAGAATACAACAACCCAGCCTGGCCCTGTGACAGGGCGTAGCATTTAGCAATATCACTGCCCTTTTTGCCGCGGGCTTTAAAGTATCCGGTAGCCTGGGTCTCTGATACGGGCAGGATAGCGAGTTCTTGTGTGCGTGAGGTTATGGTCGGCAACAGTATTTCGGGGTGGGCGGCCGTAAGGATGATGGCGGTGTCTGCAGGCGGTTCTTCTAGTGTCTTCAGTAAGGCGTTCTGGGTCTCGGTGCGCATGCGTTCTGCCCGGTCGATGATAACCGCGCGGTTTAGCTTGCTTTCAGCAGATGGAACCTTGAGTTTCAAGAACTGCTGCAAACTACGGATTTCCTCAATTGCTATGTAATCCTCTTTAGGATTGATGCGTTGAAGATAAGCATATCCGTTCAACTTAGCGGCTGGAATGCCAAGCAGGCCTGCGGCCACCTGCGCAGCCAGTGTCTCTTTGCCGCTGCCATCCGCACCGCTAATCAGTATGCTGTTAGGCTGGTTGGCAATCAGGCGCCCAATTTGGGTCATAGTCTTGGGGTGTAGCAGCAGTTCAGGCATGAGGATATTTTCCGAATGCTTCAGGTAATGCTGAGGTAAACACCATATGCTCATGGTTTGGCAGCGTTATTTCTAGCTTGGCGGCATGCAGCATTAGCTGCCCAGCCGGCTCGCCGCCGTACAGCTCATCACCTACGATGGGGTGGTTAAGTTCTTTCAGATGTACACGTAATTGGTGGGTGCGGCCGGTCTCGGGCGTGAGCTCGAGCAGGCTGTGTTTACCATCGGCCGCAACCGTCTTATAGCGGGTCAAAGCGTGTTTGCCAGCCTCGGAGACATGAAACTGCTGGGGCTTGGCAGGATTGCGTGCAACCGGCATGTCTATCACTCCATCTCCGGTTGGCATACTGCCGGAGATGACGGCCATATACGTCTTAAGTACCTTACGGGCCGAGAACTGCCTTTGCAGCCAGCTCAGGGCAGGAACGTTCTTGGCGCAAACCATCACGCCGCTGGTGGCCCGGTCAAGCCGGTGGACTATGCCCGCCCGTTCGCCGTCCTGATGGGTTATTTGGCGCACGAACGATGCCACCGATGGTTCATCAAAATAACGGCCGCGGGCGTGACTAATGATGCCGTTTGGCTTATCTACCACAAGTACGTCATCATCTTGGTAGATAATAGGCAGATCAATGTCTTCTATCTTGATGTCTAACGGCGAGAGGTCGGCTTTGATGCGGTCATTAGGCCGCACTTTTATGCCCGGCTTGGTTACTTTGTCATTCAGCCATACCAGCTCCATATCAAAGAGCTTGGCCAGGGCGGCGCGCGGAAACTGCGGCAGCAGATCCGCCAGTAGCTTGTCTGTCCGTTTCCCCACCAATTCTTCGGATACGCGCACCGAAAAAATAGGCATCTAGCTTCGTAACCCCACGGCTTTCTGTACTTTCAGCAGCGTTTCACCGGCAATTTTGTTCATGGCTGCTTCGGATGTCTCTAATTTTGCCTGAATAGCTTTGTCGTCTACTTTGGCCAGGCGGTTCTGCAAGCGCCACAGGAAATCTTTGGTAGCTTCGGCGGCTGCTTTTTTAAGATCGCCGTAGCTGGATTTGCCCAGCCAGTCGCGGTTTACTTCTTCTTGGGTCTGACCAGATAGTAAAGCCAGTATTTGTAGTAGGTTAGTAATGCCGGGCTGTTTGTCCCAATCAAAATTAATCACGCCTGCCGAATCTGTTGTGGCGCTCATAACCTTCTTGGCGGCTACTTCAGGATCGTCGCCTAGGAATATCACGCCTTTGCCGCTGTCATCACTCTTGCTCATCTTCTTACTAGGTACAGCCAAGTCCTTGATACGCAGGCCCTGATCCTTGCCGAAGAACTTATGCTGGTCTTTGACAGGCTTAGGCACTATGAACACAGCCTTGTGCCCAGATTTTTGTGCCAGACCGTTCATGCGGGTAGCGATATCGCGCGCAAATTCCAGGTGTTGGGTCTGGTCATCACCCACTGGTACATAGGTAGCGCCGTACAGCAGGATATCTGCCGCCATAAGTACGGGGTAGTTGAATAGCCCTAAACTGATGCGGTCTTCGCTTAACTTACCGGCTTTGTCCTTGTACTGGGTCATGCGGGTCATTTCGCCGAAGCCCGTAAAGCAATCAAGAATCCAGGTTAGTTCAGAATGGGCTGGAACGAAGCTTTGGCGGTAGATGTGGATATCTGGCTTGTCCAGCGGCAGGCCGGCGGCCACGAATAGACGCAGATTGTGCCAGATCTGCTGCTGCAGCTTGGTAAGGTCGGTTGGAGTGGTGAAGCTGTGCAGGTCAGGCACGAACAGGTTTATCTGGTACTCATTGGCCTTGGTGGTGGCCATGTCTATCATCGGCAGAATGGCGCCAAAGTAGTTGCCCAGTGTCAAGTCGTTATTAGCCCGTATGCCCGTTAAGATAACTGGTTTAGTCATTATCACTAGTATAACTCAACGCCGGGTGAGAAATAAGAGCCTGCTGTTCTTGTACTGCTTTATTCGCTGTGCAGATTGCGCTTAAACCTTGCCGGCATTTCAGCCGTAATATAGATTTTTATTGGTTATTGAATTCCTGCAAGGCCCAACAGGGGGTGTTTGGAAGTCAATTAACTAGTTTGTCAGCAGATGCAGCCCCAGCGCCAGCGCCGAACTAGACACTAAACAAATGGCCAGATGAGTCTTAGCCCGCCGCAGCGAGTAACTCCTGCGGATGATGTAGGTCGTAAATACAATGCCCGGCAGCCCCAAAACAAAGCCCAGGATCCTTAGCTTCAAGGTCCCCGCATAAAGCGCCAGCATAAAGAACAGAATAGCCAAGACACTAACGGCAATGAGCCAGTAATCCTCAGGCCGGAAACGATGGAGTTTAAGCATTTCGCTTAAAGTATATCAGAAGTATTTACGCTTGCGGTAATTTGACGCCAGCCTCTTTAGCTAAGGTAAGTATTTCCATATACGAACTGACTATTTTTTGTTCCAAATCATATTTTTCATAATGAGCTAACTTGCGAGTTGATGTCTGCAGCTCAGAGAGCATAGAGTAAATATCTTTAACGTCATTCTCGAGCGCTTTTAGTTTGCCTTCAAGGGTATCAAACCTTGGATCTATGCGTACATTAATAACGGATTCTAACTCTTCGCGAATTAACGTTCGTATCTGTTGATAATCAGCAGTGGCTAAGTTCATTGTATATAGAAGTATAACAAAATTTTCTAGAAGTATGCCAAACCCGCCAGACTCTCATTTCACTACTTCTTCTTTTTCAAATCACCCAGATGACCGTGACCTTTGGTAACGGTTTTTGCATTGCTCTTCTTGGCATCGGCACGGATAGACTTGCCGATATTCGTTATATCCGTGAACCTGCCCTTCTTATCGCGCTCGGCATAATAACTTTTGCCACCAATTTTAATAATATCTCTCTTACCCATCTCTTATCTCCAGGTTATACAAACTATCATATTACTTTTTTTATAAGGCGGTCAAAATTCGGCCCGAAATCTGTTGATTTTAATCATCTTAACCATAAGTATAACAAAACTATTCTAATTCATATTAAGAGGTGTAAGATAAAGGTATGAATGATGATGTAATCAACGACCTGAAGCAATTTATTACAGCTACTGTCTCGCAAAGCGAAGAACGTATCACTAACGAATTAGATAATCGTATAACAAGGGTCGAGTCACAAATCTCAAGATTAGAGCAGAAGGTGGACGATGGTTTTGCCACCATTGGTGACGTAATATCCGGTACTAACGACCAGCTAGCTGACCATGAAATTAGATTGTCCAAGCTAGAAACCGCCTAAGTTATACACGAATGAGCAGACGAATCACGGCAAGAGGAATAATCTTTAAAGACGGCAAACTGTTCTGTGTACGTCTGAACGGCTACCGTGTTCCGGGCGGTGCAGCTACAGATTATTTGTGCACGCCAGGTGGCGGCTTGGATGACGGCGAAGGACTTATAAAGGCTATCGAGCGTGAAATAGTAGAAGAAACCGGTATAAGGCCGGATGTCGGTAACTTACTGTATATCCAGCAATATCCTGACGGTGAAGACAACGAACACCTAGAGCTGTTTTACCACGTGACCAACGCGAATGATTACGAAACCGTAGACCTAACCCAAACTACTCACGGCGTAGAAGAAATAGCCGAATTCGGCTTTGTAGACCCCAAAACCACCCATGTGCTCCCCAAATTCCTAACCGAAACAAACATCGCAGAAGACATAAAAGCAGCAAGAACCCAAACCTTCACCTATCTCTAGACGGCTTATTTCTTCTTTTTCAAATCCCCTAGATGTCCGTGACCTTTGGTAACGGTTTTTGCATTGCTCTTCTTGGCATCGGCATGGATAGACTTGCCGATATTCGTTATATCTGTAAACCTACCCCTCTTATCGCGTTCAGCATAATAACTTTTGCCACCGATTTTGATAATATCTCTCTTACCCATCTGCTTTCTCCAATTAACACCTCAATTATATAAGAAAACTGGGTATTCGAGCATCCCACTCATGCTTGACCACCAGATCATTGGCATGATCTAATTAACAGAGATGCCAAACAATAAGTTATCTGGTGACGCGGGTGAAGTAGAGGTAACCCAACTTGTTCCATGCCCAAACTGCGGCAAGTCTTTGATGTTACTGCCACCAAGCTTTCCGATGGTGGACGTACAATGTGTGGGCTGTAACTTCCGCGCACAGATTAAAACCAACAATTCCAAACCAAAACCAGAGGTATTTGGTGCTGGCTGGGACATAACAGATAAAGTTCTTAAATCTGGCTACCTAATGCCGCCACTTATTACGAACTTTAAGTGGGTTGAAAAAGGTGTAGAACACCAGAAAATACTTTTCTATCCGTTCATCCCAAAGAAGAATCTTAAGAAAAGAATATTGTCAGAAAACCACGCAACCCGCCCAAACTACAAAATGTTCAACTACACCGACTTAGATTCCCTCCCCCACTTCACTCTCTACGAAAAGTAAAGACCCTTTGGCTACGTCCTCAAGAATCTTATTGTGGATACACTACCCCTCTTTACATGGGTTCGCAGGGCATACGTTAGCGAATAACCTTAAATACACATTAAGTCAAACAGAATATGACAATATAGCGGTAAAATGAAGGTATGTGCGGTAGATATACTTATTTAACTAGCGAAGAACTGATACATGAGTTTGACCTGTTACCGGCACAAGCTAACCAGCTGAACTTGCTGGCTGTGCCGGATAATTATAACGCGGCACCAGGTATGCAGATGCCCGTAATAATTAGAGGCGTGCAGGAGCATGTGCCAGAGCTAATGACCTGGGGTTTGATACCTGCCTGGACTAGGGGTAAATCACAGCTGAAGCTGATCAATGCCCGTAAAGAAGGTTTGTTTGAGAAATCCATGTGGAAGCGCCTGGTTAATACCCGCCGCTGTATCGTACCGGCCAGCGGGTTCTATGAATGGAAAAAGACGCCGGAAGGCAAAATACCATATTATATCACCCCTAAAGATAGTAAAATTTTTAGTTTTGCCGGTCTGTGGGATGAATGGACTAATGACAAGGGTGTCATGATGAAAACATACACAATAATAACCGCCGCGCCTAATCAAGAAATGGCTGCTATACATGACCGAATGCCGGTAATCCTTAGCAAAAATCAGGCTGGCATTTGGATGTCGCCTATAAATCTAACTGAGGCACAAGCAGAAGACGTACTGCAACCAGCACCAGATGGCACACTGAGGCTGCAAAGGGTTAGCACAGCGGTAAACAGCACTAGAAATAACTACAAAGAGCTTATATATCCTCTGGAAGATTAGAAAACCGCCATAGATAGGCGGATTTCTATATTTAATAATAACATTATACCATGCCTGGCAATAGCTTGTATCTGTTAATAGGCTTTTCACACACCTTTCACGGCCGCATGCCGTAAAATAAATGCCAAAATATCTTCTGCCCCGCTGTCCAGCGGGCTATCCATCGGCTTCTGGGTCTGGGCATGCAAGCTGTCCCCTAAATTAGCTTCATCAAACCCTCGAGTTGGTTTTTGACCAAACACTTAAACTGGTGCTAAATCAGTACAGAAGGGAGTGCGGAATAAACGAAGATCAATTTAAAGAGTTGCTTGCACAGTTATACTCAATTGAGAGCAGACTTGCTCATATCGAAACACTGCTTGAACAAGCGAATAGAAATAAAAAATGAGGTCAGAGCTTGGCTCTGCCTCATTTTTATCTGCTTCTTTAAAAAGAGACGCGAAGCGATGAGAACGGGGTCCCCGCAGAACCTGTTCTGTGGGGTGGGGTGAGAAAACCTATCCGGAGGGTCACCACCCGCTTAAAGCTGGGCTGGGGCCGCGAATAGTTGTCTCGATTATGTGATTAACGCTTCGTAAACTGGCGCTGCTTACGCGCCTTTTTGAGGCCGAATTTCTTACGTTCTTTCTCGCGTGGATCGCGCGATAGCAACTCGGCCTTTTTAAGCGAATCCTTGTAATCGGGCACCATAGCAGTGAGCGACTTGGCGATACCAAGGCGGATTGCATCCACTTGGCCGGCTATTCCGCCGCCGGATACAACGACGGACACGTCGAAACTATCCTTTTCGATGACAGTAAAGGGTTTCTTAAGCTCGGCCAACAGGTATTCTGAGCCTGCCAGGTATTCGAGGGCTGGCCTGCCGTTAATAACGATGTTTCCGCCTTCGGCAGACTTGCCTCCGCCTTTGGCGGCCTGCAAACGTACGCGGGCAGTCGCGCTTTTGCGCCGTCCCAGGGAGTAGAAATAAGTTTCTGCTTTTGCCATTAGAAGCTCCCTCTGGTCGCAGAAGCGAGATTAGAGATTTGAGATTTAAGAATAAGACCATTCGAGCCCATTCTATAATCTGTAATCTGAATTCTGTAATCCATTACTTTTTTCCTTTCACACTGATAGTCTCTGGCTTTTGGGCCTCATGCTTATGTTCGGCACCTTCGTAAATCTTGAGGCGCTTGAGACGCTCGTCACGAAGTTTGTTTACCGGCAGCATACCGCGGATAGCGTGGTGCAGAGCCTTGGTTGGATCCTTGGCCATAACTTCGTTAAAGCTAAGCTCAGTAAGGCCGCCCGGGAAGCCAGAGTGGCGCGAATATATCTTGTCTGTGGCTTTTTTGCCGGTCACGACGGTTTGGCCAGCGTTGATGATGACGACAAAGTCGCCGCAATCAATATGACGGGTGAACATCGGCTTTTCTTTGCCGGTTAGCAGGGTTGCCGCACGGGTGGCGACGCGGCCCAAGGGGGCTTCTGACGCGTCCAGAACGTACCATTTGCGCGTGACGTCTGATGGCTTGGCGGAATATGTCTTGTTCATTATTTGGCCTCTTTCTTGGCAGCAGGCTTGCGGGCAGCAGGCTTTTTAGCGGCAGCTAGCTTAGCGGCAGCAGGCTTTGCAACTTTGGCTGCGGCTTTGGCAACAGGTGCAGCCTTAAGGTCATCGACAAAGCTGACGCGGGCCAGCTGGGCGTTGTCGCCGCGGCGCATGGAAGTACGCTCGATGCGCAGGTGACCGCTGGTGCGGCCCATAAGCTTAGGAGCGATGTCATCAACCAGCTTGTGGCCGATCTCGACTGTGTCCAGGCCAGCCAGGACTTGGCGGCGGTTGTGCAGATCGCCTTTTTTAGCCTTGGTTATTAATTTCTCTACATATGGAACAACTTCTTTTGCCTTGTACAGGGTCGTCTCGATGCTTTCGTATTTAACGAGGCTGGTAGCAAGGCCCTTTATCAGGGCTTCCCGCTGGTCGCGCTCGCGGCCGAATTTACGGCCTTTGTATCCGTGTCTATGCATGGCGAACTCCGGTAGCAGAAGCGAGATTTGAGATTTGAGATTTTAGAATAGCTGCAATAAAGCCCGTTCTGTAATCCGTAATCTGTATTCTGTAATCTGTCATTATAGTTCCAATTCCGCCATCTTTTCTTTAACTTCGTCCAGCGCCTTGCTGCCGAAGCCCTTCAGGTCGCGGAGTTCGGCATCGCTCAAAGAAAACAGATCCTTGAGGGTTTGGATCTCGTTATTGATGAGGGCGTTAGTGGTGCGGGCGCTAAGGTTCAGATCTTCGATAGGGGTCATTAGGGCTGGGGCTTCTTCGCCGCCATCGGCATCCTTGCCAACTGCATCTATCAGCGGGGCTGGAGCCTCGACGCGGGTCTGGCCGGCCAGGGCGGTATATTGGTTTACCAATATGGCGTTGGCTTCCTCAAAAGCATCGCGCGGGCTGATAGTGCCATCGGTGTCTACGCTTAGGACCAGCTTGTCCAGGTCGGTCATCTGGCCGACACGGGTGTTCTCTACCTTGTATCGGACACGGGTGACCGGGCTGAAAATTGCGTCCAGGGCTATCATGTCGCTTGGCTTTTTGTTAGCTGATTCGTCGATGCTGCGGTAGCCGCGGCCGGTCTCGACGATGATGTCCATGACGACTGAAGCTTTATCGTCATCAACGGTGGCGATGACATGAGCTGGATTGACTACTTCTACATCGGCAGTGGTGGCGATATCCTTAGCCGTAATGGTGCCCTTGCCCTTCTTGACGATGCGCAGCGTAATGGCCTCCTGGCTGTAGACGCGGAAGCGGATACCCTTGAGGTTAAGCATGATGTCTACAACATCTTCTTTGACGCCCGGAACTGTGGTGAACTCATGGGTGACGCCTTCGATCTTGAAGACGGTGATGGCAACGCCGCCGATGCTGGACAGCAGGACACGGCGGATCGAATTACCCAGGGTCATGCCATAACCTGTGTGCAATGGCTCAATTATGAAAGTACTGCTGGTGGCAGAGTCATCGTTCACTGTGCTGAGTGTTGGTGTGTGAATTTGCTTTGTCATTATGGTTTACTTTCGCCTCCCTACCGCGAGTAATATTCTACGATTAGTTGTTCATTAAGATCTGGTTCAGCTTCTTCGCGCGTTGGTTCACCGGAAACGGTGATGGTGCGCTTCTTACGGTCTATCTTCATCCATGAGTAGCTGGTATCACCGGCGGGGCTTAACTCGTCCAATGACTTGAAGTAAGCATTATCTTGTGAATGCGCACGCAGCGTAATGATATCGCCCGCCTTGACGCGGATGGATGGAATATCGACACGGCGGCCGTTCAGCATGAAGTGGCCATGGGTGACCAGCTGGCGGGCAGCAGGACGGCTATTAGCAAAACCGGCGCGGTAGACAGCGTTGTCCAGGCGTTGCTCTAGGAATTTAAGCAGTACTACGCCAGACTGGCCCTCGGAGCGGTTGGCCTCACTCATCAGGTTGGAGAACTGGCGCTCAAGCAAGCCGTACAGGCGCTTGACCTTCTGTTTTTCGCGCAGCTGCAAAGAGTACTGGCTTGGCTTGTTGCGGCCGGAATAGCCGGGCTGCTTGCCGGGCAGTGTCTGTCGCTTGACCAAAGCCTTGTGAGCCTTGGGGTGCAGCGCGTAGCCTTCGCGGCGGGATTGTTTGACGATGGATGTTTTAGACATTATGCAATCTCCCTTCGGTCGCTTGGAGTGACTAGTGCATAGTGGTTAGTGGTTAGCTTGCTGCTCGAGAGCAGTGAACTATTCACTAGTCCCTCGCCACTATTCACTTGATGAATGAAATAAATCATGTTAGTTCCTCTTCGCCTTACGCGGGCGAACGCCGCCATGCGGCACGCCGGTTACGTCGTGAAGTGACTCCAAAGCGATACCTACGCCCGAGAGCGCGCGGATAGCCGCGTCGCGGCCCATGCCGATTCCCTTGACATAGACATCAACCTTGCTAAGGCCGTGGTTCTGCTTGGCTTCAGACAAGGCTTTCTCTGCGGCGACCTGGGCAGCATAGGCTGTACCCTTCTTGGAGCCGCGGAAACCGACAGCGCCAGCGCTAGAAAACGTTAATGCGCCGCCCTTTGGATCAGTAACGGTGATGATGGTGTTGTTGAAGGTGGCAAGGATATGAACCTGGCCGGATGGTACCGAGCGTTTGTTCTTCTTACGTTTAGCAGCCGGAGCTGGGGCAACGGCCGCTTCTGCTGCTGGAGCTTCGGTGGTTGGGGATGTGATGGTAGTATCTTCAGTCATATTAGGTCTTGCTGGCTACTTTCTTAGCCGTGCCGCCGACAGTTACTTTCTTGCCGCGGCGGGTGCGGCCATTGGTACGGGTACGCTGGCCCCGGCTCGGCAAATTGGCGTTGTGGCGCAGGCCTCGGTATGCCTTGATGTCTTTAAGGCGCTTGATGTTAGCGGTTACGACACGCTGCAACTCACCTTCTACCAGATAGTTAGCAGAAATGATGTCGCTGATGCGGGTTAGTTCATCATCGGTTAGGTTCTTGACCCGGACGGTACTGTCTACCTTGGCGCTTGCCAGGATATTAGCGGCATACTTGGGGCCGATGCCGTACACGTATGTCAAAGCTACGCCAACTTGCTTTTGCTCAGGAATGGTAACACCTGCAATTCTAGCCATTATGCGCTCTCCCTTCGGTCGCTTGCAAGTGACAAGGCACAAGTTTCAAGGCTCAAGAATGAAGCCTCTTTTGTTACTTGGTACTTGTTACTTGTTACTTGAAATGATGCAATCATTTGCATTATCCTTGCCTCTGCTTATGCTTAGGCTTAAATTTGTTGATAACGCGAATGCGCCCCTTACGACGCACAATAATGTCGTCGGGGCTGATTTTCTTGACGCTCGCACGTACTTTCATCCCGTTAGAAATCCTTTCTCTATGGGTATCCCGTTTGTTTTTCATTAGACTCGCTATCTATGAATTTCTAACGGGATTCATACGGATCGCTCCTTGTAGGAGTGACTCACTGCTTATATTTATGAATTGTTATACCGTTACCCTTACAAAATAACGCATCTACAGCCCAGAGAATTCAAGGCTTTCTACGTGTGATTTTGCAAAGGAACGGATACTAGCTTGCCTAGGTCTTGTAGCTTAGTGCAGTTCAGTGCAGAGGCCGAGCACAATCTTACAAGCTGTATTCTAATACTGCTGTAAGATTTGACGCAGGTTTTTGCCTGAAATGTGCAAGCTACGGGAGCTAGGACTTTCGGTAGGTGATACGGCCTTTGGTAAGGTCGTACGGCGTTAGCTCTACCGTTACGCTGTCCCCAGGTACTATCCGGATAAAGTGCTTGCGCATCTTGCCGGCGACATGGGCGATAATTTGATGGCCGTTCTCAAGCTCCACCTTGAACTGGGTACCTGGAAGGGTTTCCATAATGGTTCCCGTAAGCTCAATGACCTCTTTTGACTTTGCCATAAATATCAGCTTTGAATTATAGCAAATTCTACAATGCCTGTAAAGAGGTGAGGTAGATTTTCTACGCTGTTACGAGTTTTGATGTCTTGGTGTCTTTTTTATTGCGCTTCAGGCGTCCGAAACGGGACTTCTTAGCCGTCCGCTGGCCAGCGGATTCATCGTCCCCGCCGAAGAAGGTTGGCTCCGAATACTGGTCGTAGGTGACCATGAGGGCGCGGGATTCGACCGCGCGCAGCGTCTCAAGCGCCACAGAGACTAGAATGAGCACGCTGGTACCGCCAATGGCGATGTTGGTTTTTAAGAAGGCCTGGGCGGCAATTGGCGACAATGCCAGTAGGCCAAGAGCCATCGAACCGAAAAGTGTCAGGCGGTTTACCACCTGGCCTAAGTATTTCTCGGTTTGTGCACCGGCGCGGATGCCAGTGATAAAGCCGCCCTGCTTCTGCAGGTTCTCGGCAATTTCTTTACTGTTAAAGGTCACACCGGTATAGAAGTAAGTGAACACAACGACAAGCACAAAGTAAGTAACCGGATATATATAAGGTATCCAGCCGCCAGCTGCAAAAGTCTGAGCACTAGGGTTGGCAAACCAGACGCTAAGCTTGGCGCCCCATTCCTGCAGGCGCAGGCTGTCATTAGCCACCATAACCTGGCCGGCATAAGCCGGAATGCTCAAGAATGCCACGGCAAAAATAATCGGGATAACACCGGCGGTAATAAGCTTGATGGGCAGGCGTGTCGTGACCCCGCCGTATGCTCTGCTGCCCTGCACCCGCTTGGCATAGTTGATGGTAATGTTACGTGAGGCTTCGTTTAGTTTGACCACGAACCATGTCGTCGCCAGCACCACTACGGCTATGCCCGTGGCGTAGAACATGGCCGTACGGTTAAACGGCAGGCTTATGCCAAGGACGTGCCAGGGATTGTTAGGGTCATAAACACTTCTCCAGATATCAGAAATAGTGGTGGGCAAAGAGCTGACGATACCGATGGTAATGATAAGGCTAATACCGTTGCCGACGCCCTTCTCGGTAATAAGTTCACCCAGCCACATCAGAATCATAGAGCCGCCGGTAAGCGCCGAAACCATCAGCACCCACTGTATCCAGGTGCTGCCGGCCGTGATGTCACCCAGGCCCGAGAAACTGGCAGCCACCTGCCGCACCAGAAATATCATACCGATAGACTGAATAATAGCCAGCGGGAACGCCAGCATGCGGGTATACTGGTTTATTTTCTTACGGCCGTATTCGCCCTCTTTGTTAAGAGCTTCAAGTTTAGGAATGGCCCGGGTAAGCAGCTGCATGATGATGCTGGCATTGATGTAAGGGCCCATACCAACCAGCATGATAGAGAAGTTTGCTAAAGCGCCGCCGGATATAACGTTTATAAAGCTAACCAGCTGGGATGACTGGCTGGCGTTAAAGGCGTTTTCAAGGACTTCTTTAAGAGTAGTTGGGTCCGCCAGAGGAATTGGGATATGAGCCAGCAAACGGAAAACCAACAGCATGCCTAAGACCGCAAAAATCCGCTTGCGCATGTCTTCGTTCTTTAATGACGAGCCAATTGTCTTCCAGTTCACGTGTTTGGTTTCCCTCTATAATTCTTGGCTTAGTATACAAGGTAAAAGACTAAATAAAAAGACCCGGTTCTGGTCCAGGCCGATAATACAACTCTATAGTTACATTATAGCACACTTGTCAAGATTTGTCAATACTCTGTATCTGTTTCACTCACATTTCACACATTAGAATAAGTAAAGTTTGTAATTCGCATAACTATAGTCGCATCCGCCCATAAACTTAATATCCTGGTTCACATTACGTGTCTGGATTTCTTTTACTGCTTTATCGTACTCGTCCTTTTGGCCAAATACGACCCTATAATCTTCATAGATGTGCTCTGGACCTTTATCTTTTTTATATTCAAGCATGTTTGGGTAACACAGAGGAGAAAGTACATAGCCATACGTTTTTATAGGAGCTAAGCGAAAATATCCAATCAAAGAAACAGCAGACAGAATACCTATACCAATTAAGATTCGCTTTTTAGTTATTAGATAAATAATAACAGATCTAATCGTCTTCCGGCGATTTGTCCAAGGTCTTGGGGGTCTGGGCATTCCGACCCGGCTCTGATTCGGACATTGCTAAAAAGCACAATTATTGCTGGGCAAGTGTTTAAGCCCTTCTTCTGCTACTAAGAATAGAAAGAAGAAGGGTGAGTTTTGCCCGGGGCACCCGTGTCTTTTGACAACTGGCCGAGTCACGGCTGGGTTGGGCCCAGCAGCTTTGCCCCACTTTGGCTGCCCAAAGTAGGTGGCGTTGGTTCTTCCGCCAGAAGAAGAACAAAAAAGCGCCCCAAAGGGCGCTCATTCGCAAAAGTTTGGATATCTTATTTCTCTTCGCTCTTCTTAGGTGAACGCTTAACCTGTTCTACGGCGTCAAAGCTACCGCCAGCTTTGGCGACGGCTTCGATAGCGGGAGCGCTGGCTGCTTGCAGCTTGATGCTGGCCTTCTTGGTTACATCACCACGCACGATCAGTTTTACCCGGCTGTAAGGTGTCTTAACCAAACCTGCGTCATACAGGCTGAAATTATCTACGGTGCCCTTGACGCTGTCCAGCTGTCCCGTGTAGACCGTCTCAGTGACAGCCTTCTTGGACTTGAAGCCGCGCAGCTTTGGGATGCGGGTCATCAACTGGTTCTGGCCGCCTTCGAAGCCCGGGCGGCGCCTGGAACCGGCGCGGGAGCCGTAACCCTTGGTACCGCGGCCGGCGGTCTTACCCTGACCGGCGCTGATACCGCGGCCAACACGCTTGTTTGGACGGTTCTTGGATACTTGTAATTCGTGAGCCTTCATCCCGTTAAACCTCACTTTCCTTCCAACCATTGTTGAACGGTTGAAAACTTATCTTTGCTTCAGACGTAAGGTGGGGGATGGATATCCTTTGTTGTTTAACGGGATTCATTACTTGGCCTCCTCTTTGGCTACTTTGGCAGCCACCTTCTTAGCAGGCTTTTCACGGTAGGTGACCCATTGTTTCTGTGGAACCATTTCTTCCAGGGCCTTGACGGTTGCGTAGGCTGTATTGATTTTATTGGTTGAGCCAAGTGATTTGCTGAGCACGTTCTTGACGCCGGCTACTTCTAGCACGGTGCGGACGACGCCGCCGGCTATAAGGCCGGTACCGGCAGCTGCTGGCTTTACTAGGATGTGGGCGCCAGCGACTTTGGCTTCAGCCTCATGAGGCAGCGTGCCCTTGTACAGGTTTACGGTGACCATATTCTTCTTAGCAACTTCGGTAGCCTTGGTAACGGCGGCAGTTACGTCAGCACCCTTGCTGACACCAATGCCGACCTTGTTCTTGCGATCGCCGACAACAACAAGCGCCTGGAATCGGAAGCGGCGGCCGCCCTTGACGACACGGGCGACACGGTTTACGTTGATGACGCGTTCGTCAAACAGCTTTTCTTCTTGCGGCATGTCACGGCGCTCGCGGCGCGGGCCGCGATTATCGCGCTGGTTGGTTGAATGTGGTGATGGGCTCATTAGAATTCTAATCCTCCTGCACGGGCAGCTTCTGCCAGTGCCTTAACGCGGCCATGATACTGACGGCCATTGCGGTCAAAAACGATGGCATGAATCTTCTTGGCCTTAGCCTTTTTGGCGATTTCGGTGCCAACCCATCCTGCCCTAACAGTCATGGTACCGCTAGCAGCCTTCTGGCCGACAGTGGAAACGGCGACAAGCGTCTTACCGGCGACATCGTCAATTATTTGCGCGCTGATGTGCATATTGGTAACGGATACACTCAGGCGCGGACGCTCAGCGGTACCGCTAACGGTAGAACGGACGCGCTTCTTGCGCAGGGTCAGACGGTTTTGTTTGAGTTTAAGTATGCTACTCATAATTATTTTTCCTTACCTGATTTACCCGACTTGCGCAGGATACGTTCACCGACGTATTTGATGCCCTTGCCCTTATACGGCTCTGGCTTCTTGAGTTTACGGATGTCAGCGGCCACCTGGCCGACTTGCTGCTTGTCAAAACCGCTGACGGTGATAACGTTCTGATCGACTGCGGCGGTGACACCCTGCGGCAGCGCGAAAACGACCTCATGGCTAAAGCCAAGCGCCAACTTTAGGCTGTTGCCCGCTAAGGAGACACGAAAACCGACGCCATTAACCTCGAGCTGCTTAGAAAAGCCCTTACTCACGCCCTCTACCATGTTGTTGATTAGTGAGCGCATCAGGCCGTGTTTGGCGCGGATTTTTGGCTCATCGTTGATACGGCTGACGGTACATACGCCGTCTTCCACCTTTACGGTTATGCCTTCTAACTGTGCTTGAGTGAGAGTACCTTTGCTGCCGGCAACGGTAATCAGCTCAGGGTCGACAGTGATTGTCACACCGGATGGGATTTGGATAGGTAGTTTTCCTATACGACTCATGATTAAATTTCTCCGAAATTTACAGAATATTGATTACAGATTTCAGATGTAAGATTAGCTGCAATTTTGCAATCTCTATAATCTGTAATCTGAATTCTATAATCTGACATTAATAGACCTTACAAATTAGTTCACCGCCAAGCTTTTGATTCTTGGCTTCGGTTCCGCTCATAACTCCCTTAGAGGTGCTGACGATAACGATACCGCGGCCGCGCTTGACCACAGGGATCTCTTGGGCTGAACTATACAGGCGGCGGCCCGGGGTGCTCAGGCGTGAGATTTCAGTGATACGGGCGTTAGTGCCTTCCGTGTTAATGATTAGGCGCAGGCTTTTGAAACCGGCTTTTTCACCTTCGACGGCGACGCCTTCAATGAAATTGCTGTCTTTTAGAATCTTGGCAACAGCTTCCTTGAGGCTGCTGTGCGGCAGGGTAACCTCGTGTTTACGTACCGCAATGGCGTTACGAATGCGGGTCAGCATGTCGGCTATTGGGTCGGTTGATGTATTCATTATGCAATCTCCCTACGGTCGTTTGCAAGTGACAAGGCACAAGTTTCAAGACTCAAGAATGAATCCTCTCCTGTTACTTGGTACTTGTTACTTGGTACTTGTAATACTTGCATTTCCATTACCAGCTCGCTTTCGTTACGCCGGGGATTTCACCCTTAACGGCGTGTTCACGGAATGACAGGCGGCTAAGGCCAAACTGGCGCATGTAGCCGCGCGGGCGGCCAGTTTCAGAGCAGCGGTTCTTCAGGCGGGTCGGGCTAGAGTTGCGCGGCAACTTGGCCAGGCCTTCGTAATCTCCTAGTTCTTTCAATTCAGCGCGCTTGGCAGCATACTTGGCATGCATAGCCGTACGCTTCTTATCGCGGGCTTGATTAGATTTTCTAGCCATACTAAACGCTCCTTCCAGTCGCAGAAGCAAGATTAAAGATTTGAGATTTAAGAATAAGACCATTCGAGCCCATTCTATAATCTGTAATCTGAATTCTGTAATCGCTCATTATTTATTCTCCTTTTCAAATGGCATACCAAACTTACTCAGCAAAGCGCGTGAGTGCGCCGGTGATGCAGCCCTGACTGTTAAGACTATCTGCAAACCATGCGGCGTGGTGGTCTCTTCAAACGTAAGCTCCGGGAAAACACTCTGCTCGGTTAAGCCGATAGAGTAGTTGCCCTGGCGGTCGAAAGCAGTTGCCTTGACGCCGTGGAAGTCCCTAAGGCGTGGCAGGACGATGTTTACCAGGCGGTCCAGGAACTCGTACATACGCTCGCCGCGCAGAGTAACCTTTAGCCCAATCTTATTACCTTCCCTTAATTTGAAGCTGGCGATAGACAGCTTGGCAACGGTTTCGACTGGTTTCTGGCCGGTAATCTTCTGCAGGGTGTTACTGGCAACTTCCAGCAGCTTCTTGTCGTCTTTGGCACGGCCAAGACCGATGTTAAGGGTAATCTTCTCAATCTTTGGTACGTCATTGATATTCTTGATGTCCAATTCCTTCTGCAGGGCTGGTACATACTCGGTCAGATACAGGGTCTTCAAGCGGGCTTGGGTTGCGGCTGGCTTGCCAGCGGTTTTTTTAGTAGCAGTAGCCATTATACGCTCCTTTCAGGAGCAATTTTCATTTTACAATTTTCAATTTTCATTGATGGCAGCAGCAAAGCTGCGCTGTTAAATGACAAATGTGAATTTATTGAGAATTGTAGCTTGGTCAATGTGAAGCTCATTATTTTATCTCCTTGCCGGAGCGCTTAAAGACGCGGGTCTTATTACCCTTAGCATCTACTTTGGTTGCAATCTTGCTGGCTTTCTTAGCAGTCGGCTCATAGGCGGCGACTTTGCTGGCATCAATCGGCTTGGTTAGATCGACGATGTCACCCTGCGGGTGCGCACGGTTCGGCTTGACATGCTTTTTGACAATATTGACGCCTTCTACGGTAACCTTGTTAAGGGTTGGGTGTGTGGTGGTTACCTTGCCGGTCTGGCCCTTATATTTGCCAGTACGTACGACGACGGTATCGCCCTTTTTGAGCTTAATCTTGTATACGGTTTTACTCATAGTGATGCCTCCGTGGCGGAAACATTAAAACTATCGCCGCTGTGCGACTCTTTGATTGCTAATTGTAAATTGCTAATTGTAAATTGGAATGACGCAATCATGACTAGAGTACCTCCGGTGCCAGGCTGATGATCTTCTGGTAGCCAAGGTCGCGCAGTTCGCGCGGTACAGGGCCGAAGATACGGGTACCTTTAGGATTTTTATCATCACCGATGATGACGGCGGCGTTATCATCAAAACAGATGCTGCTGCCATCAGGACGGCGAATGCTGTTACGGGTGCGTACAACGACAGCACGCACAACGCTCTTCTTCTTAACGGTGCCGTTCGGCGCGGCCTGTTTGACCGTAGCAACGATGATGTCACCTACGCCGGCATAACGGCGGCGGGTGCCGCCCAAAACCCGGATGCACAAGATTTCCTTGGCCCCTGAATTATCAGCAACAAGCAGGCGTGATTCTTGCTGGATCATTACAGGCTCCCTTCGGTCGCAGAAGTGAGATTTGAGATTTGAGAATTGAGAATAGCTGCAGCAGCCATTCTGTAATCTATAATCTGAATTCTGTAATCTGTCATTATTTTTCTTCCTCCGCTGCAACGTCGGCCTTCTTGACGGTTTTCTTGACAGCCGCTTCGGGTTCAACGTGCAGTACGCGGGCAGTTTCGAGGACTTTGGTTAGCGTAAAGCGCTTGCGGGCGCTAAGCGGGCGGGTCTCAGTAATAACGACTTTGTCGCCTTGCTTGGCCTCATTCTTCTCATCGTGCGCCATGAACTTGGTTGTGGTTGAGTATTGCTTCTTATATATGGGGTGGGTCTTGCGGGTGATTACAGTACTGACAATCGTCTTGTCAGCCTTGTCGCTGCTCACTACACCGGTAATTGTGCGTGCCATTATGCATCCTCCCTTTGGTCGGCTGTAATTAGCAATTTACAATTAACAATCTGCAATGATGGCAGCAGCGAAGCTGCGCTGATATTATTGCTAATTGCTAATCGATAATTCATGGCTAATGGCAAATGGCTAATGGTTAATTGTGATGACTTAGTCATTACCTTGCCTCCTTGATTAATTGTTCTTGCAATACGGTCAGTATGCGGGCCAGGTCTTTGCGCCGGGCGCGTACGACCCGCACATTCTGGACTTCGCCGGAATGCATACGGCGCTTCAGCTCAGCTATTTCTTCCCGTAAATCGGTTGCGGTCTTGGTAAGTTCGCTAGTGCTTTGTTTACGGATATCAGTGATCTTCATTATGCAATCTCCCTTTGGTCGATTACAGAAGTGAGAAGTGAGAAGTGAGAAAAGAGGGTTAGCTCTATTCTGTTGTCTGAATTCCCTATTCTAAAATGACTTGTCATTTTATTTCACCTCCTTGACGAGGAATTTGGTGCGGACCGGCAGCTTGTGGCCGGCCAGGCGCATTGCTTCGCGGGCGATTTCTTCGGTTACGCCTTCCATCTCGAACATGATGGTGCCCATGTGAACTTTGGCGGCGAAGTATTCTGGAGAACCTTTACCGCTGCCCATCTTGACGTCCTGCGGTTTTTTGGTTACTGGAGTGTGCGGGAAGATACGGATCCAGATTTGGCCGCCGCGCTTGATGTAGCGGGTCATAGCCTGTCGGGCGGCTTCGATCTGGCGGCTGGTGATGCGCTCGTTGTCGAGCGACTGCAGGGCGTAAGAGCCGTAAGCGATGGTATTGCCACGGGTAGCGGCGCCGCGGATCTTGCCCTTGCGTACCTTGCGGTACTTGGTTCTGTTAGGAATCAACACGCTGTGCTCCTTTCAGGAGCAATTAATGATTGACGATTTGCGATTGGCAATACATTAGCCATTGGCGATTGGCCATTGGTGGCTGCATAGCTAATTGCAAATTGCGCATTTTTTGCTAATTGCAAATTGCGAATTGCTAATTGGAGTGACTTGTTCACGACGTCTCTCCCTTGTAAATCCATACCTTGATGCCGATAATACCGGTTGGGGTCTTGGCATCGACAGCTGCGTAATCGATATCAGCGCGCAGGGTGTGCAGCGGTACAGAACCTTCTACGCTTTTTTCGCGGCGGGACATCTCGGCACCGTTAAGGCGTCCGGCCAGCTCGATGCGGATACCCTTTGCACCAGCACGCATGGTTGCGGCAGATGAGGATTTGATAGCACGGCGAAAAGCTATGCGGCGCTCTAACTGGTGGGCGATGTTCTCAGCGACCAGTTTGGCATATAGCTCAGGCTTCTTGATTTCTTCGATATTGACGCGTACGGGTACCTTGTAAATACGTTCGATAGCGGCCTTGAGTTCCTGGGCACCAGAACCGCCGCGGCCGATGACCACGCCCGCTTTGGCAGTAACGATGGTAACGGTAACGAGGTTTGGTGAGCGCTCAATGTCTATCTTGTTTACGGCGGCGCGGCTACCTAACTTGCGCTGTACCATACGGCGTACGGACAAGTCCTGGGTCAAGTAGCTGGCGTAGTCTTTCTTGGATGCGAACCACTTGCTGCGCCAATCCTTATTGACTTGCAGGCGCATAGAGATTGGGTTTACTTTCTGGCCCATATTACTGCACCTCCGTGCTCGAGCGGGGGACACCCCCGCTCAGCGCGCCATCAACCGGCAAAGCCGGATTGTTGGGCTGCTCACCCCCGTCGCCGGTTGCAAGCTCACTTAATGCAAGTCGTACTTCTTCATTAACTAATGCGGCATCCATTTCTGCACTCCGCAATGTTTCACCAGATAAAGACATAATTATTTCTCCTCCGCCTTAGTCACTTTAGCTGCAGGCTTCTCATTACCCCTCGAAGCTGTGCTACGTGGGGACCCCGTCTTAGACACACGCTGTTCGCCGTCTACAACCACCTTAATATGGCTGGTGCGGCGTTGGTATGGATGAGCCATACCGCGCGACACCGGGCGGAAGCGTTTGTAGCGGATACCTGGCGTTACGCTGATTTCTACGATCTGTAATGAATCAGGACGTAGCCCGTGGTTGTGGTCGGCGTTAGCCTGGGCGCTCTTTATAACCTTGGCGACTGGTACGGCAGCGCGGCGCGGCGCGTGCTGCAGGATAATCAAGGCGTCAGTGACGCTGCGGCCGCGCACTAAACTAGCGACAACACTGACCTTGCGCGGGCTGATACGGACGCCTTTAGCGATTGCTTGTACTGCCATATGGGCTCCTTTCAGTCGCATAAGCTAGAAGTTGGAAGTTAGAGGTTAGAATGGCTTCTGTGCAGCTCATTCCAAATTCTATATTCAAAATTCTAGATTCCATGTTATTTCCCCTTCGCTAACTTGCCGCCGTGGGAACGGAACTTACGGGTTGGAGAAAATTCACCCAGCTTGTGGCCTACCATGTTCTCGGTTACGAAAACCGGTACGTGGACGCGGCCGTTATGGACTGCGATGGTGCGGCCAACAAATTCTGGCGGAATGGCGGAAGCTCTGGCCCAAGTTTTGATAATAGTACGGTCTTCAGCGCCCAGAGCCGCTACTTTGCGAGCTAGCTTAGGATCGATGAACGGACCTTTTTTTAGTGATCTACTCATTACTTCTTCCTCTTCGTCTGATGACGGCTCTTTACGATGAACTTAGCTGTACTCTTACGCTTGCGGGTTTTGTAGCCCAAGGTTTTAACGCCCCAAGGCGTTCTAGGCGCAGCGCCGTGGTTCTTACCGCCGCCAACACCGTGACGGCCGCCGTCACCACCGCCGTGCGGGTGGTCTACGGCGTTCATGACAACACCGCGTACGGTCGGGCGGATACCCTTGCGGCGGGTGCGGCCGGCCTTACCGATCTTGATGTTCTGGTGCTGGACATTGCCGATGGTACCGATGGTAGCCATGCAGGTTACGAGCACCTTGCGGATTTCACCGCTTGGCAGCTTGACTAACGCGTATTCGCCCTCTTTGGCCATCAACTGGGCGCTTGATCCGGCCGAGCGGACAATCTGGGCACCGCGGCCGGGGCTTAGCTCGATAGCAGCGATGGTGCTGCCGACAGGAATGTTGGCAATAGGCAGGCGGTTACCGGCTTCTACTGGCGCGTCTTCGCCAGATTTAATAACACGGCCCGGGGCCATGACGGTTGTAGCCAAGATGTAGTGGTGTTCACCGTTCTGGTCTTTGATTCTAGCGATACGGGCGCTGCGGTTCGGATCGTATTCGATGTGTTCAATAACTGCCTCGGTACCGGCTGGCAACGAGAAGTTCACGATGCGGTAGAAGCGGCGGGCGCCGCCGCCGCGGTGACGGGTGGTAATACGGCCCATGTTATTGCGGCCGGAGTTCTGCTTGCGGAATGTGGTCAGGCTTTTCAGCGGCTTTTTGGTGGTGATGCCATCGAAGTCCTGGCTAGTCATGCCGCGGCGTCCGGGAGTAGTTGGTTTGTAAGCTTTAATAGCCATATGAGCTCCCTTCGTTCGCAGAAGAGAGATTAGAGATTTGAGATTTCAGAATAGCTGCAACCGCTATCGTTCTGTAATCTGTAATCTGAATTCCATTAACTGTCATTACTTGCTCTCCTTCTTGTTCCGCTTCAGGCTGAGGCGGCGCTTAGGCTGGTCGGTCTTCTCATCGGTCTTGTTGGCGCCTGCCTTGGCAGCTTTAGCCTCGGCTTCTGCGGCCTTGGCTTCTTCGGCGGCTTCCTCTGCAAATAGGGGCAGTGTGTCGCCGGCCTTCAGGGTGACGTAGGCCTTCTTGATATCAGAGCGCACGCCGCTTATGGGGCGGCCGCCCTTACGGTAAGACTGT
>JBATRZ010000059.1:0-25972 GCA_049292975.1 Saccharimonadales bacterium (SeqCode)
CCACTCCATGTACCGCAGATAAGCAGTTAAACCGCCAAATTATTAAGCAGGTATGAGTTAAAATGGAAGAAAATAATATTACGGCCAACCAAGAGCATAAAAGTACAGGCAACCAAGTGGAAGACACTGCAAACAGCCAGAAACGGGTCTTGTGCATCGAAGATGAATATTTTATCGGCGAGCTGTATGTACGCGCCCTGCGCAATGCCGGCTACAGGGCTACCGTGGTTCTAAATGGCACGGACGGACTGGAGGTGGCCCGCACCAACCAGTACGAGATAATCCTGCTTGACTTGATGATCCCAGGGCTAACGGGCATGGAAGTCCTGCGCGCCCTGCGTGACACGGACGCTTCGCCCAACTTCAAGAGCAAGGTAATTATTACTACCAACCTGGACCAGGATGATAAAACCAAGGCAGAAGTAGAAAAACTGGCAGACGGCTATCTTATCAAGGCCGCCATCACACCTAAAGAGCTAGTTGCCTACCTAGACCAGCTCCAAGTTTAGGGAAATCGAGCAGCCCTAGACAACTCACCCCTGTTATGTTAGGATGTCTTGGTCTTATTGTCTTCACCAAATCGCCGAGAGGATTCGGCGATTTGAGAGGAGAGGGCTTGGTTGGGTCACTAGAATTGCTGGGCAAATTCATTTTGCCGGCAATTTGGTGACACAACCATCACACCTCGACGACGAGGCCCCATCTTCTAACGGTTAGGAAATCGGGTTCTCATCCCGGAAATCGGAGTTCGATTCTCCGTGGGGTCACCAAGTAAAAAGACTATCTTCGGATAGTCTTTTTACTTGGCTACTTCATTGTGAATCGAGCTAAGAGGAGTTCGCTATTTTGGAATCATTTTAGTTTTTTATGATTTTAAAATATATGCAGAAGCCAAGCCGCATCATGCGGCCTGGCCTGAAGCTATATTCTCCGTGGGGTCACCACTAAAACGCCCGAGTCTTGTACTCGGGTTTTTTCGTGGTCAGTCTTCAGATAATCGAGCTAAAGGGAGTTCGCTAATTTTGAAACTTTTCAGATTTAAAGTTACAAAATTATATCCTGACCCGAGCAGCATCTTGCTGCCCGGCGAGAGGGAATATTCTCCGTGGGGTCACCAATTTAAGCCTAATTTTCACATGCCTATCATTTAACGGCCAACCCGCTATGATTGACACGTCTATACAAAATCTATACAATATACCCATATTAATAAAGGATTGCAGTCATGGCCACCAAAACACTAAACATTGCACTTGATGAAAACCTTCTTAAAGAAATAGATAGAACCGTTAAGAAAGATATGGGGACGCGTAGCGAGTACTTCCGCCGTTTGGCGCTGAATGACCTGGAGCGACGCCGTGAGTGGAAAGAAGTACTTGATACCTCGAACGCCAAGGGACGCACTATGGGCATTACTAGCGAAGAACAAGTCTACAGGATTATAGAAAGCTAGGCCGATAAAAGGCGTGGCAAAACTTCGTATCATCATAGACGCTAATGTTCTTATATCGGGGATAGTGTTTGGGGGCAAGCCAAGACGGCTGCTTGATTTACTGTCTGAAGATGCGCTAGTTGTAGTTATTGCTGAAGAGATGCTTACTGAAGTGCGCCGCAAAATAGTTTTAAAATTCCCTGATTTTATCGAAGACTACAACCGCGTTGAAAAATTGCTTAAGCGGGACTGCATTATAGTGAGGCTTGGCTCAGCACAAGTCAAAATTAGCCGTGATCCTGACGATGATAAATATATTGAAGCAGCTCTACTTGGTCATTGTAACTACATCATAACTGGCGATAATGATCTACTGGTTATAGGCCAGTACGAAAATATCGGGATGATCAAGCCCGCCGATTTTCTAAAGCAATTTAGACACAAAGACTGATGCACTTTTAGAGCCTAACTTACATCCAATGGGGGTTTCCAGATTGCCCTCGTTACCAAGGTTTTAGATTTAGGTAGATTTTGTTATTCATCACTCTTCTTATTTTAGCAATAACGCCGCTAATGTAAGCCGTTGTATATTAAGCATAAGGAGCATATATGAAGGCTAATCAAAAAGGGTTTGGTGCCGTTGAAATAGTAATAGTAATTGTAGTCGTTGGGCTTCTTGGAGCAGTTGGCTGGTTAGTATATGACCGCCAGAATAATAAGCCCAGCGACAGTACAGCCACTACGAGCACTACTAAGACCGAGACTACCCCCAAAGCTGCTGAAACAGTCGATCCCTATAAGGACTGGCAATCGTACTGCGACACGAGAGCAAAGTCTTGCTTCAAGTACCCACAGGGTTGGAATCTTCAGAATGGTCCGTCAATTAACACACAGCTCAATAGTCCAGACGCAAAACTAGAGAGGTTCGCTGATTCCGATCAGAAGTACCCAACAGGGCAATATGCCGTCCAACTGCACCTCGGCGACACTGATTCTGCATACGGCACTTCTATACCGTCTAGTTTCACTACCAAGAGCATTGAATCTGTCAGTGGTGACTCACAGCTTAAGATAGTTGGTGGCTATTACCCATCGTTTAATATCGCCAGTTACTCTATTGTAGACACGACGTTCATACAGAAGTATGGCTTGGAGATTGGTAAGACTTCAGAAAACGTAGTGAACCCATCTTTCATCAACCGCCCAACCTCTAGTTCTTACGCATTTTTCGCCAATGATGCCAGCTTGAGCGGTAAGGGTACAGCCAAGAACGTTACTGACTGGTTTGCAAGTGACTACGCCAAGCAATCTTTACTAATTCTTAAGTCCTACAGGGCACAATAAGAGCTTCTAAGCCCCTAATTGTATAATATAGTTATAGGGACTGGACGATTACGCCCAGACACTAACTAACTTAAGATAGTAATATCACCCCTGATAATCCGACTAGACAAGCTGTAGGCTCAAGAAATGGAAATAGCTAAAAGTAATCGGTATAAGTTGATGATGGGTTTTCTGACAGTCTGGTAGTTAAACCGGTTGCATTCGCTGTGTTTATAAGAGAATTGGTATCAGATTATCTTATGCATCTGAGCCGAAAAGCAACTTCTTCTCTCTGTATAGAAGAGGCCGAGCGTTTTGCCTGATACGAAACTTAGTGCCATGATTATGGCCTGTACGGGCATCAAAATCTACAAGAATTGTCCCATTCTCTAAACACTCAAGGAATCCCTCGAAGTCCAGACCCTTTAGCATGGTTGCTCTTTGATAATGGTAGTGTTCTTTACCGTCAATTCGTTTTACTGCTGCTTGAACAAAGAAACAGTTTGTAAGTTTAGTGCCTACTTTGTGCTCAAGATCTTCAAAACCCCAATAGGGTTGAGGGTTGAGTTCATTAAGTCCTATCTTTTCCTTTACGCTCTTCAACCATTCTGCATGACGTTCAGATACGGCAGAAGCATCGAATGAAATCTCTACCTTTTTCTCGGATCTGTTAATAACAACTTTGAAGCCTCTATCGCTTCTACTAACCGCTCCAATTGTCTGCCTGAAGCTCTTCTCGGTATCAGGGTATTTCTTACCTGCTTCTTGGTGTTTCCAACCATATTTAGGCAACAGTATCGCCGGAACAAACTTTAGCGCTGTAGGCGATGGTTCTGTATGAAAAAGGGTTGTTAATGACGTGGTAGTTAGCCGTTGTGTTTTAAGTTCCCACTCAGCCGCATTGGGTATGGGCAGATTGTTTTCTTCAATACCCAGTAAGTCTTCAAGTGTATTGCCTATACCACCGTGATTACCGTGTCTTCCACTTTCAACCCAACCCATTTCAGATATTTCTATCAGTCGCTTTATGATTTCTTCTTTTGTAAAGACTTTCATGCTGCTAATAAGCTCTCTTGGTCTCCCGGCTTTGGTAATATTACGGGCTTGTCTACAGGAATAGCATCAGTAACCAGTGCTGACTGGACAACATGGTTCTTTACACGCTCATCTGCCATCTCGCAGTACTTTTTAGATAGTTCAATACCGATCCAATCCCTACCTAAGTTCATTGCGGCTATGGCAGTTGTTCCTGAACCCATAAATGGATCCAGAACTACCTTGGCGTTGGTTGATCCAATAATACGTTCAATAAGCTCTACAGGGAATGGAGCTGGATGTGGATTATTAAATTCTTGACCAAATTCCCATACGTCTCCGTAGGCGTTCGCTCTTGGTACGAGTTTGAACTTTGGTTTTGCTAGTAAGTAGATGACTTCATAGGTAGGCAAAAAGTAACCGGCGTTAAAGTTAATACCACCTTTACGCCTCCAGATAATAATCTGACGTACAGGGAACTCGCTAACAATATCTTGACGATCTTGCAACAAACCTCCCTGAACACGCCATTTGTGGTTATAGAATACGGCTCCGTCTTCCTTGGTTACACGTAACATCTCACTCAGACACTCTCTTTGCCAAGCTGCGTATTCATCATGAGGCATGTTATCGCCGTGGTCTTCGTAACCATTCATTAGGGCAGCTTTGGACCACTTACCGCCTCTACCGTCTTTCATGCCATTACCAGTTGAGTTCTTTAAGTTATACGGCGGAGAGGTAACCACCAAGTCTACACTATCATCTGGCATTTCTTTCAGAACTTTAATGACATCGCCACAAATGTTCTTATTCAAAAATTTCTTAATATTCTTCATCTTACAACCCTCTCTGTTTAGGTTTATTATAGCCTAATTGGAACAGTGATTGCCAGAATAAAGATATTTGTTGTAATATCTAGCACTCACTAGCCTTAAGTGCTAATGCTAAGGTATAATGTACCCGATGCTACTCTGCGAGGACTTTGATATACCGAATACCGTAAACACGGGCCCTGCAGACTGCAAATAGCAGTCAGCTGGTATGTCTGGCAGTTTAAGAAGGAAATAAACAATATACGCCGGGGAAGATCCTTTGTATACTAAGCATAAGGAGCATATATGAAGGCTAATCAAAAAGGGTTTGGTGCCGTTGAAATATTGATTGTAATTGTTGCAGTTGGCTTAGTTGGCGGTGCCGGCTGGTATGTCTGGCAATCAAAAAACAAAAAGCAAGATACGGCCAATACCTCACAAGCAACACCGGCAAAGCAAGAGGCACCAGAAAAAACAGACACCTACAAAAGTAAACTGTATCCTTCTTTGAGCTTTACGTTACCGGACGGCTGGCAAGTGAACGAACCAGCAACATACGATGAGGATACTTGGGGCGCGGGATCAGCAGATTCTGAAATTAAGATTACTAAAGGCGAGACAACCCTGGTTTTAATGTTCAGCACGCTTAGAGCAACCGGATTTGAAAGCTACAATTGTTACGACTATAAAGACCTTGTTAAGGTTGCGGATTTATACCGTTTCACTGATAAAGATGGGGTTACTGCTTACAGCGCGGGCGTATCGACGTCTGACGAAGAATGGGTACGAGTTATAGCGGAGGAATTTACCAACTCAGAAGATTCAAATCCCAACTTTTGTGTTAGCTACCCCTTTATTGCAACACATAAATCAACCCTTAATAAGAAAGTTTACCCGGATTCGCCCTTTAACGATGTGATTACGGACATAAATGAAATTCTGGTGTGGGTATCGGCGGACGTTAAGGGCAATGTTACGAAAGAAATTTTGCTAGATACAGATACCATTATTTCTAGCTTTAGCGAGTCAGTTGATTGGTAGATTAATAGAACCGCAAAAACAGGTTGCGCAAACTGCAGTCTTTTCGTTGTAACAGTTGTAAAACAGAGGCAAAGCGCCCATAATCATAAGCAGTTTATGGCTAGCACTCATACTTGCAAACTTTTCGCTAACGAAAGGCACACTCAGGCTGTGCGGGCTATAAGTTTCTGCGGCAAGACGTACGTTAAGGTGCGGCGCGAAGCAGAACTAATTAGATGTGCGCCCAATGCGGCTTGCGGCAGCAGGGGCTTGCCGGCATGAGCGCTTCAATAGTAGTCATTGCTGTCTTATCAGTATTAATTACCGGCGGGTTCGGCGCCGTTCTGTTGCGCGGCCGCAAAACCGGCAAGCCGATGGGCGGCAGCGCCAAAGTGCTGGCCAGCAACCTGCGCAACGAAAAGCTCAAATCAGACATTATCCTTAACTCCATCGAAGACGGTGTCATCCTGCTGGACGCCGAGCAAACCATCCAGCTCTTCAACCCTGCCGCCGGACTCATCACCGGCTGGGATCCCAAAGAAGCCGTGGGTATCGATTATAAAAGTGTTTTGACCCTGCAGGATGATAAGGGCGAAGACTACCTGCCAAGCGACCACCCCTTTGCGCGCGTTTTTGTATCTAAAGAGGTGGTGCATGATAACGACGCGGTGCTTAGAACACGTTCACAAACTACCATGTCGCTCAACATCACTGTCTCGCCGCTGCTGGACGCCGGGCAGGAAGTCATCGGCGCTGTCGGTATCTTCCGCGATGTGTCCGAGCAGCGCAAGCAGGAGCAGCAGCGGGCGGATTTTATCAGTACAGCGTCTCACGAGATGCGCACGCCTGTGGCTGCCATCGAAGGCTATCTGGCCCTGGCCATGAACGATAAAGTGGTCAAGATAGACGCCAAAGCCAGAGGCTTTTTGGAAAAAGCCCACGAAAGTACCAAACACCTTGGCAAGCTGTTTCAGGACCTGCTAACCAGCGCCAAGGCCGAAGACGGCCGCCTAACCAATCATCCGGCCGTGGTAGAGATGAGCCAGTTCCTCGAAATCTTGACTGACAGCCTTAAATTTGCCGCCCAAAAGAAGGGCCTGGGTATCGAGTTTGTCCTGGGCGCCGAAGGCACGCTGATTGATGCCAGCAGTACCAAGATTATCAAACCGCTATATTACGTCCATGTCGATCCAGACCGTATCCGCGAGGTTATCACCAACCTGTTTGACAATGCCGTCAAATACACTGATAGCGGCAAGGTGTCCATCGGCCTGACGGGCGATAACAGCGTGGTGCAGCTCCGCGTGTCAGACACCGGCCCGGGCATACCGGCCGAAGACGTGCCGCATTTGTTCCAAAAGTTCTACCGCGTTGATAACTCGGCCACCCGCACCATCGGCGGCACCGGTCTTGGCCTGTTTATCTGCCGCAAGATAGTCGAGATGTACCGCGGCCGGATTTGGGTAGACAGCACCGTAGGCAAGGGCAGCACCTTTTACATCAACATACCGCGGCTTGCAGCCGAGCAAGCTTCTAATTTGCAGCGTACTGAGGCCCTGGCCTTGCCGAATATTGCCGCACCCGAGACGAAGTTATAAGACTTTTGTACTTTCAGAGCCCTAAGCTGGGTGCTTATGAGCGAGATTTCGGTTATTTTATCTGGCCGAAACGTAATTACTTACATTGAGGACAGAAAAATATGCGAAAGCCGTTCAAAAGTGACCAGATGGGGATGCGGAAAGTGCAAAAGTCTTATACAATGTAAATCATAAGCGAAAAGGACTAACCCTAATGGCAAAAATAATGCTCGTCGAGGACGACAATAACTTACGTGAGATCTACGAGGCACGCCTGCTCGCAGAAGGCTACGAGATTGTATCCGCCCACGACGGTGAGGAGGCGTTAACATTAGCCGTACGCGAGAAGCCCGATCTTATCATCTCCGATGTGATGATGCCCAAGATCAGCGGCTTTGACATGCTGGACATACTGCGCAACACACCGGAAACCAAGTATACCAAGGTTATCATGATGACCGCACTGTCGCAGGCAGAAGACAAAGACCGCGCCGACAAGCTCGGGGCAGACCGCTATCTGGTCAAATCCCAGGTTACGCTGGAGGATGTCGCCCGTGTCGCCCGTGAGGTCCTGGACGGCAAAGAAGACCCCTTAACTGCCGCGCCAGCACCAGCTATAACTGCGCCGCCCAGCGAGCCTGCGCCCGGGATAGCGCCTGCCGCTGATTCCGCGCCAGAACCCGCCCCGGCGGCAGCGCCCAAGCCAGCCGAGGACGCACCGTCACCAGATTCAGCCGATGAAAAACCAGAACCAGACGATGAGCCAACTCCAGCCGGGTCCGGCACTAAGCCGGCTATAGCCGGACCCGAGGCCGAGGCACCCGCCGAGGACGCAACCGAGGAAGAAATGCCCGCCGCACCCCTCCCTGAGACTACGCCAGCACCCGGCAGCGAACCCGCCGCAAAAGACGAGGAAGATAAAGAAGAAACCCCGGACGAAGAGCCGGCTGACGAAGCAGCCGTACCAGCCGCAGCGGTTGCCGCCGCGGTTACCGAACCTGGCGCCGGAACCGCACCCGCCGAGGAGCCAAGCACTGAAGAGGCAAAACCCGGGCTGGAGCTGCCCACACCCGCCGAACAGCTGGATAAGGCACCAACCACCGAGACCGAACAGCACACCGTAGAGAACCAGATTGAGGAGTTTCTTAAAAACAATGCTATTGAGCCGGACGGCACCTCGCCGCCAGCGGCTGCCGCCGAAAAAAAAGACCTGATCCTGCCTAGCAACGAGACGGACCAGCCGGAAGCAGCTGCCGGACCAGTTGCCGGCGCACCTGAAGTCGGAACTGATGCGGATAGCGGCGACAGCTCGCTCACCGCCCCGCACCCCGTAGACGCCTCTGACGGGCCTGCGGCTAAGCCGGACGAGATTGCTGAGCCGCCAAAACAACAGGATGATAAACTGGAATCTGCCGACTATCCAGATAACGGCGTATCCGGCAAGAAAGTCATCCAGCCCATCAATGATCCTACCGTCAAGCCCGACCTAAACGCACTGCTTGCTAAAGAGGCCGAAAAAGAAGAGGTCGCCCACATTCTTGGTGCTGCGGGTGCTGCGGCGCCTGCACCCCAAACACCGGCACCGGACCAGCAGGCTTATCCTGACGGACAAGACCCTAACTTGATCGCTTTATAGAGCAATCAAGTATAGTTGATAGATGATAAGAAAGAAACCTCAGGGCTTATGAGGCTCAACAAGTTCCTGGCGGCGCATACCAGCCTTAGCCGGCGCGCCGCTGATACGGCAATAAAAGACGGCCGGGTAGAGATTAATGGCGTCCTGGCCAGGCTGGGCGATACCGTCTTACCAACAGATACGGTGACTCTTGACAAGGCTGCTATTAGCACTGCTGTCAATACCCGCACCATATTGCTTAATAAACCTACCGGCTACGTCTGTTCGCGCGCCGGCCAGGGCAGCAAGACCATCTACGACCTGTTACCGCCGGAATTACACCGGCTCAATCCTGCCGGCCGCCTAGATAAAGATTCGAGCGGCCTGCTGCTTATGACAGATGACGGTAATCTGGCCAACCGGCTGACTCACCCCAGCTTTGGCAAAACCAAAATTTACTTGGTTACATTGGACCGCAAGCTGTCCAAACCAGATGCAGCTAAACTACGTACAGGAGTTGATATCGGTGATGATTACCCTAGCAAGTTAGGGGTGAAGCTACACGGTGAAGGGTACAAAGAAAATCTCAATCCTCAACCCTCTGCCCTAAGCCCTATCTACGAAGTACGCATGAGCGAGGGGCGCAACCGCCAGATCCGCCGCAGCTTTACGGCGCTCGGCTACACGGTAACGCGGCTGCACCGCACCCGCTTTGGGCCTTATGCACTGGATAATCTAAAAAGCGGCCAGTACAGGGACGTTGAAGCCTAGAACATGCTCTCGGTCTGGGCGGCGGCCAGCACGCCGTCGTCATCGATACGATCGATCTCAACCAGGCTGCGGGCGGCTACAGCGGCATCAAATGACCGTTCGCGCGTAGCAGGCAAGCGGGTGACCACGGCCACTTCGGCGGCGGCATCGGCTATCTGGCCAAGCAGGCGTTGCACCGGTGTCTCATTGAGGGCGCCAATCAGCGCCTCGGGCAGATCGCTGCCGTACAGGCGGGTTGCCGCTACAACTGTACTAAGATCATGAAAAGCTTTGCTGGTTGCCGCCGCGGCCCGCCGGCGGTGCGTCTCTAGCTCTAGGCGGCGGCGGGCTGCCTCGTCAAGCAGCGTCAGCTCGCCCACACCCTTCATGCCCCTGATAATAGCGCTTACGTGCTGCTTGGCACGGGCCGCGCTCATCTTGCCGCTTCTGATAGACATTAGCGTATCGCCCAAGACCGCATCGGTGCGTTGGTTCAGATAATTTATATCCACCTCTTGCAGGCCGATAAGCTGTTTGCGGTCAGCGGCCTCAACCTGGCCAGTTTTAATCAGAGCGTCAGCTTCGTTCTCGCGGCGGATACGCAGCTGCAGCAGCTCGTAGCTTTGCACGACTGGGATTAGCCTGGATACCTGCACTGCCGTAGCATATGACAGCTTGTTGTCTACCACCAGTTTTTGGATATCGCCGGGCAGCTGGCAGAATCGCAGGGCATCGCGCGTACGCTGGACGCCCAGGGCGCTGTGGCGGGCAAAGGCCGCCTGGCTGTCGTATGTTCCCAGGGCCAGGCCCAGCTGGTAGATCTGGTTCAGGCCGCGGGCAAAAGCCACCGGCCGGGGTTGATGATGCAGGTTCTCGGCGGTCTGCAGCTGCAGGACTTCATGGAAAGTAGGGTTCTCAGACACTTTGACTGGTACGGTAGGCTGCCCGGCCTCGCGCGCAGCTAACAGACGGCGGTGACCGTAAATGACCACCAGGTAAGAAGCACCATCCGGACAGGGCAGCAGCAGCCCTGGGCTAAGCGGTTCGCGCTCGGGATAAGCGGCATTGTTCAGGTCCAGATAGGCGGCAGCGGCATCATAATCCCACCTGGCGGCGCGGATCGGCTGTTCTACGCCTATCTCGGCAACGGATTGGGCCAGCTCCCTGATGTTGCCAAAGTCTTCCTCGGGGCGCATCTGGTGAGCCACGTTCAGGTAATCTGGCGGCACATCCCAGGGGCGGTGATAGCGCGACTCGTCAAACATTTCCTGCATGGGCATAAGCTCAGCCGCGGCTTGCCGGCGATACAGCTCGTCTTCGGTTAATGCCATATGTTGCCCCTGCATTGTTTTTAGAATTTGTCCTTACTATACACCAAGCCTGCAGTAAGCGGTAATGCTAAATTATCTTTTTTTGGAGTATATTTAGAACACATAATTTATTGGTTTGCAATACTCGGTACCTCTGTTATAATAAAGATACTTATGAGTACCGCCAAAGTTCCCATCGTCGCCATTGTCGGACGTGCCAATGTGGGCAAGTCCAGCTTGTTTAATGCGGTTCTGAAACGGCGCGAAGCCATCATCGCTAATGAGGCCGGCACCACGCGCGACAGTATCTACGGCAAGGCCTCTGTAACTATTGAAGAACATTTGGACGGAACAAAATCTTTTTCGCATGAGGATGGAGAGCAAGGCACTACCGAGAAGCGGACCAAGCCGTATTCCAATACGGTGAGGGGAGCATCGCAGGCAGCAACGCAGCTATCCGCCTCAAAGGCAGGCAGGGTTGGCGGCTCTGCCGGCAAACAAGCCCGCCTGGTGCAAAAAGATTTCTGGCTGGTAGACACGGCGGGGCTTAAAACCGCCGAGGATGAATTTGAATTTACCATCCAGGAACAGATTGCCCAGGCCGCCGGTGCCGCCGATGTTATTATTGTCATGATAGAGGCGCCTGCCGCTTTAACCGAGCAAGACCGCCGCGTCGCTACCATGGCGCTTAAGACCCGCCAGCCAGTCATACTGGCCGTAAACAAAGCCGACCAGGCCAAGGGCCGCGAGGCCGAAGATTACCGCGGCCTTGGCATCAAGGACATCTTCATGATTTCGGTCACGCAGAGCTTGGGGATCGAGGATCTGTTCGAATACGTCGCCAGTATGCTACCCAAGGCTACCATCCCAGAAGCAGATGACCGCATCCGCCTGGCCATCCTGGGCCGCCCCAATGTCGGCAAATCGCAGCTGTTCAATACGCTGGCCAAAAAGCAGCAGGCCGTGGTAGCCCCACGGGCCGGCACCACGCGCGACGTAAACCGCACGGTTATCAAATACATGCAGCGCGAAATCGAACTGATGGACACCGCCGGTATCCGCCGCAGCGGCAAAATCGAGCGCGGGGTAGAGAAGTTCAGTGTTATTCGTTCTCTTGCCGCCATCGAAGAGGCCGATATCTGCCTGCTGCTTATTGACGCCAATGAGGCCAGCGTACAACTAGACCAGAAGATTGCCGGCATGATCGCCGAGGCGCACAAGGGGCTTATCATTGTAATCAGCAAGTGGGACAGCCTGGAAGATAAAGATGCCTGGACCCACGACAACCTGACCCCAAGCATCAAGCGGGATTTCCAGTTTGTACCCTGGGCGCCGATGATTGTTACCAGCAGCGTGACCGGCCAGAATGTAAGTAAAATATTCGACATGGCCCTGGAAATTACCGGCACCCGGGCCAAGCGGCTCAAGACCACCGAGCTTAACAACTGGCTGCACAAGACCACCGACCGGCATCCGCCGGCCGGCCTCAAGAACCGCCAACCCAAGCTGCGCTATATCGTGCAGGAAGAGGGCATGCCCATGCCCAGCTTCAAGGTCTTTGGCTCCCAGCTAAAATATCTGCACTGGAGCTACCGCCGCCACCTGGAGCGCAGCTTCCGCGAGACCTTTGGTTTTGACGGCACGGCTATCAAGTTCTGGTGGATAGACCAGCACACCCCCCGCGTCCACGGCACCAAACACGAGAAGTAACAGATACAAAGCGGGGCTTTCGTGTTAGCATAAGCTATATGCATGCACGCGTCGCGCCTAAGACCAATATATCCAAAGCGTATTACCAAACTCTGGTTGATGATATCGAGCACGATCCGCTTATTAAGCACACCACGCTCTCCGTCGCCTGCCTGGTAGCCGCTATCTGCGTACTAAGCGGGGCAATAATTTGGTTTGCCAAGTTAAATCCCGGCAACCTGGTCCAGAACAGTGCCCGCATCACCACTATCAACACGGGCAAGACAGGCAGCACCGGCACGGTCAGCACCTTTATCACCTTTGATTTCACCGCGCGCGGCAACCAGCAAAAATCAGTCCGCCAACAGGTAAGTAACGGCCTGGAATATAAAGAAGGCCAGAGCATAAAGATAGGCTACCACCCCAAAAACCCCAACTACGCCCGCAACCTTAATGACAACCGCCCGCCGGATGTCTCTGTGGTGCTGTGGTGCGTGCCGTTCGCCCTGATGATATGGCTTACCCTGCTGGCGCTCTTCCGCCACCATGCACGGCAGGTAGAAATATGGCAGGCCGCCGAGGCCGCCGAGGCGGAGGAATAGGAGTTACGAATGGTGAATGTCATCGAAATCAAAAATCTTACCAAAACCTACGGCAAAGCCCGCGGCGTCAGCGGTATTAGCCTTGATATCCCGGCGGGCACCATCTTTGGCTTCCTCGGGCCTAACGGCGCCGGCAAATCAACCACCATCAGCCTGCTGGTTAATCTAATCAAGCCTACTAGCGGCACAATCCGGGTCTTTGGCAAGGAATCAGTCACAAACGGCTTGGAAATCCGCCGCCGTGTCGGCTACCTGACAAGCGACATGGTCATGGACGGACATCTGACAGGCTGGCAACAGCTGGAATACTTCGGACGCCTGCGCGGTAATACCGATAAGGCATATGTCCATGAGCTGGCCGGAAGGCTGGATTGCAACCTGGACCGCAAACAAAAGACTTTGAGCCGCGGCAACCGCCAGAAAGTCGGCCTGATAGCCGCCCTCATGCACAAACCGGAGCTGCTGGTGCTGGATGAGCCAACCAGCGGCCTGGACCCGCTGGTGCAGGCAGAATTCAACAAGATAATCTTCGAACACAAGGCAGCTGGTAACACTACTTTTATATCTTCGCATATGCTTAGCGAAATCCAGGAACTGTGCGACCACGTGGCCTTTATCCGCGAGGGCCGTCTGGTCGCCAATACTACGGTGGCCGGACTGGCCAAAGCCGCGCCCAAACGCGTCCGTGTTACGTCCGGCGATGCCAAGCTGCCCGCCGTTATCAAGCAGCTGAAGGGCGCCACAAGCCTGCAGGCCCACCACCACGTGCTCGAATTCGCCTACCAGGGCGAAGCCAAGCCGCTGCTAGGCGCGTTGGCGCAAGCCAATGTAACAGATATCTGCATCGAGAACGCCGACCTGGAGAGCATCTTCATGACTTTTTACGAGGAAGAGAGCCGGCATGCTTAGGAATATCTTCCAAAAGACTCTGTTCGAGCGCCGCAGCCAAGCCGTTATCTGGATAATCTCTATCACTGGCTTCAGCATCCTGATCCTGTCGCTGTTCCCGACTTTCCGCGACACTTTCGGCGAAGCCTTGCAAAATGTGCCCGAAGACTTGCGTAATCTAATGGGCGATGCCAGCGCCTACCGCACTATCGAGGGATACATAGACACCGTATTGTTCAGCCGCATTGTCTTCTTGGCTCTGATCTTAGGCATCGTAGCTGCCAACGGGCTGTTAAGTGCAGAGGAGGGCGACGGCCGGCTGCAGACTTTGCTTGCCCAGCCCGTCAGCCGCAATAGCGTGTATTGGCAAAAGTATCTGGGCTTAAGCATCTTTATTCTAACGGCATTGATTGGCATGGTTTTCGGCACCGTTCTCGGTACGCTTGTCATCGGTGAAATCAGTAATGTGGACTATCCGCGGTTGCTGAGCGGCGTTCTAATGGTCTGGCTGCTTACCATGACTTTTGCCAGTCTGGCGTTTTGTATAGGCGGCCTGCGCAAGGGTCCCAGCGGCCTGATAACTGGATTGTTGGCTTTCACGCTGTTTCTGATTGATTCGCTAGCCGGAACAGCCACGGCGCTAAAAAGCATCAATAATTTCTCGCCTTTCAAATATTTCAATGACCCCGGTATTATGCAGTTTGGCATTAACTGGCGCCATGCGGCCCTATTGGCTGCTGGCAGCATCGTCTTGGCAATCATCGGCTGGGCGGTCTTCGTCCGCCGCGACGTCTACCCAAGATGATACATCACCTTTCAATATTTAATAATTAGTACTTGATTCTCGGGTAAACACATTTCTCAAATATCAGATACTAATTATCGGATATACTGTCTTTATATGGGATTATTCCACCGCAAAGAACTGCCGCAGATCGAAGTGCCGTATACGCTGAGTATCGGCAGCGAAAACACCAGGCTCATCGTAGGCCTGGGCAACCCCGGCAAAAAATACGACGGCACGCGGCACAACACCGGCTTTGCCTGCCTGGATGCCTTCGCGGCCGCCGAAAACGGCACCTGGAGCGAAAAAAAGACACTTAAAAGCCTCATATGCGACCTGAGGATAGGCTCCAGCCGTGTCTTGCTGTGCAAGCCCGCTACCTACATGAATCTCAGCGGCGAGGCTGTCCGGGCCGTACAGCACTACTATAAGCTAAGTAACCAGGACACGGTTGTAATCTATGACGAGCTGGACATTCCGTTTGGCCAGATCCGCACCAAAGCTGGCGGCGGCGCCGCCGGCCATAACGGCATAAAATCACTTATCCAGCATGTTGGCGAAGATTTTGGCCGCATCAGGGTAGGGATAGGCCCTAAAAGCCCCCAGCAACCGGATAGCGCCGGTTTTGTGCTGCAAAAATTCAGCCCCGCCGAGCAAGACAGCCTGAAACTGCTGGTAACAGAGACTGGTTCTATCATGAACGAATATATATTTGGCGGGCTCCCGCCCGGCACGCGCAAGTTCCTGTAGAAACCTGTGGATAAGCTGAAGCATAATCTGGTTTGCCGGCAGATTACACTGTGCTTTACTGGTAGTATCTATGGCATCTAAGCGTAAGGGAAAAACAGTGGCTAAAAAAGCAACCAAACCCAAGGGGTTTACTCCGGCTGGTAAAAGTAAAAAGCAGTGGGTTCTGCCCGTAGTGCTGATAGCAGGCTTTGGCCTGGTTGGGGCAGCGGCGCTAGCCCTTAGCAGCGCGGCGGTTCCCAAGGCTAAGTCGTTTACTAACGGCGATTATTACAGCAGTATCCCCATGTATAATTCCAATACAAACACCACCGAGCCAGCCTACTATACCTTCTCGGGATTCAATTCAACCACAGGCGTAAAAACATCTGCGGTTGATTTTGAAGGCTTTTGTAAAGGAGTCTCTGACGAAAACAACATTGCCAAAGAGTCTGGTTTCGCCGGAATTACCCAGGACGGAAAAACCGTTTACAGGGCTTGCTCCTATGACAATACCGGCGTAAAAACTTACACTGTCTTCTTAAGGGCAATGAATATGGACGGCACAAACCTGCGCACGCTTGCATCATTCACGCAAGAGACTGGAAAGCCGTTATCCTACGCGGTTAGCAGCGATGCCGGCAAAGTAGCCTACGCCGAGAATGCAGCCTCGGGACTAACAAAAATCAGGATGTACAATACTGTAACCGGCAAAAAAACCTACTTCAAAACCGCCGACGGGCCAGTAAGCAGCGATCCTACGGTAATTTCTTATGGCAGCACTTTGGGTAACCTGGCTTTCTTGCCCGGCAACAGCAGCATGATGTACACAAAAGACCGCCGCGATGATAGTCTTGGTTACTGGACTTACGATGTTTGTAAGCACTTTAATGACCGAGCTCCGGATTGCAGGGCTTTGAACCTGGGCGCTTACGCCAGCACGCACAAATTCTACAGCGGTTACATGGGCGATACTCCTTGGTCGCTAGATGGCAAATCTGGCCTGCTAAAAGGCGAAAAGCTAAACACCTACTTGGGCTTCGAGTACTTCAGGTTCCGCTGGTCTGACGGATCCGTTACAAAGCTGGAACTTAAAACCCCTATGTCGGATCCGAGCATCGAGAGCAATCCGCTTGCAATCTTTAGCCCCGATGCTACCAAGGTTGCTTACTCAACTACTGCTGGAGCCGGCAAGCCGCACAAAACATACATTTACGATATTGCCAACAGCAGGACTTCGGCAGAAATAGCCAACAAGATAGAATACTGGCGTCCGGTACCAGTCTACTAACCGTTAGGAGCTTAAACTAGCTTATCCAAGAGCCCTCATCACCGGGGGCTCTTTAATTGTTATACCCTGACATATTTCCAGGGTACCGCCCTGGAATAGTGGATAAGCTGGAGCATAATCTAGTTTGTTGGCAGATTACACCCGAGACAAAGATGGCCGCCGAAGGTTGCCGCAGGCGGCTGCGGCACCGGTGAAACTAGATAGAGCTTCCAGAGGGTGAAGGTTGCCGGTGGCAACCTGCAAGGGAACGTTCCGATGCAAGCTGTGCTTGCAACCTTGTGAACTTCCGTGGCCACGGAACGCGACTGGGCACCAATATAAACGACCTCTAGAGGGTGAAAACTGCCAGTGGCAGTTTGCAAGGCAATCAACACACTTGAAAACTTGTTTTCAAAGCAGTTGTTGCGGGGTCGCGGAACGCGACTGGGCAACAATATAAACGACCTCTAGAGGGTGAAAACTGCCAGTGGCAGTTTGCAAGGCAATCAACACTTGAAAACTTGTTTTCAAAGCAGTTGTTGCGGGGTCGCGGAACGCGACTGGGCACCAATATAAACGACCTCCAGAGGGGGTGGGCACCGCTGGAGGCCGATTACACCCTTCAACCCACCTTGAAGTCCTCCCTTGCGAGCGTTCTCGTAATTACGCTTGAAGGGCCCACTCTAGGTATAACCGTCACGCCGCCAAAATGCCGCAAATAAAACGCGGTGGGGGTGCGGGGTTAAAGGGGTTAGTCTGTTTTAGAGCGCTTCTGATAAATCAGAGCGCTAGGAGATAAGTGGAGGGTAACAACTTAAAACAGCACGCTCTAAAACAATCTAACTCCATGCTTTTGCACCGCAGCATCCAGTCTGAGCAAAGCTCAGCCTTGCTGCTGCTTACAGGTAAATTTCTGCGTTAAAAACTGCGGTACTCCCTTCACCGTACTTTAGTACGGCTCGGTCCGTTCCTCGTTTTTGCCTTGAACTTCACCTGTCTGCAAAACCATGTGCCATCTCCGAAGAAATGGACGTTAGTATAGGGGTAAAAGGTGCGTACTTAACCACGCGGGTTAGTACAGATTGCCATTTTAGCAAATATATGGGATTATGTCAATACCTCTAAACGTTTTTATATATTTGTCAAGATGGTTACGCTTACACTAAAACGCCTGCCCGCCGAACTTTTGCGCTTACCGCAACCGCCTGCGCGCCTCTACCTCAGCGCTGATACGCTGGACGGGCTTCTTGCCCGTCCCCGTATAGCAATCGTAGGCAGCCGCAAGGTAAGCCCTTACGGCCGCGCCGTGACGACCACATTTGCCAGCAAGCTTGCAGGGAAGGGCGTGGTGGTGGTCAGCGGCCTGGCGCTGGGGGTCGATTCAATCGCCCACTCTAGCGTCCTTCAGGCTGGTGGCACCACTGTTGCCGTACTTCCAAGTGGTCTAGACAAAATGTATCCCACCTCACACACCCAGTTAGCCCACCAGATTGCCGGTAGTCACGGCCTGTTAGTAACTGAGTATCCCATGGGGTCTGACCCCCGGCGTGAACACTTTGTCGCTCGCAACCGTATTATTGCAGCTTTAGCTGAGGGAGTGCTGATAACGGAAGCGGCTGTCAATAGCGGCAGCCTGCACACCGCCCGTTTCGCGCTGGAGCTGGGACTTCCTGTCATGGCTGTACCGGGGCCGGTTACCAGCCCCACCTCGGAGGGCACGAATAACCTTATCAAGGCCGGGGCCGTGCCGGTGACCAACCTGGAGGATATCTTTGCCGCCCTAAAGTGGCGCGACACCGCCCAGACAACCGGCGATATCCATACCAATACCGCAGAAGAGCGCATTATAATAGAGCTGCTGCGGGCCGGGCAAAGCGACGGCCACCAGCTGCTGGCCGCCAGCCGGCTTGAAGCCGCCAAGTTTAACCAGGCCCTGACCATGCTTGAGCTGACAGGCCATATCCGCCCCCTGGGCAACAACCACTGGTCTTTAGCTTAGCAGCATTAGAATAAAGCAATAAAATGCAGGGTTCCGCACAGTCTCTTAAAGCCATGTGTGCGTTCTGGCCGGGCGCTGCCCGCGCCCTAAAAAGCTAAGTTTTCCATCCTGCTGCAAGGCTTGTTTACCGAGCCCTGCAACAAGTATAACAGGGGTGGGTGTGATATAAATCATTGCTTTTTCTTGATATGTATGATATAATTAGTATACTAGGGGTTATTACCTTACCCCCCCTGGCCGCTTTTGTTGCAAACATTTAAATATTAGCATCCATAAAACTGCCCGTTCTTAAGCCGAAAACGGCGAAAAGTTGCATATATATATGAGCCCGTGTTATCGTTGCCAGCTGAACGTCTGCTACACTTCAAGTAACAATAAGCACTTAGGAGCATCTTGAGTAAGAATTTAGTCATCGTAGAGAGCCCGGCCAAGGCTCGTACCATAGAGAAATACCTGGGGCCAGATTATACCGTAAAGAGCAGTTACGGCCATATCCGCGATTTGCCCAAGAAAGGCCTGAGCATCGACAAGGCTAATAATTTTGAGCCAACCTACGAAATATCCGACGAAAAGAAAAAAACCGTCGCAGAGCTCAAGAAACTGGCTCGCAGCCACGAAGTCTGGCTGGCCTCCGATGAAGACCGCGAAGGTGAGGCCATCGCCTGGCACCTCTGCAAGGCTCTGGGCCTGGACCCCAAAAAGACCAAGCGCATCGTCTTCCACGAGATTACCAAAGACGCCATCCAAAATGCCATCAAGGCACCGCGCACCGTAGACCAACAGCTGGTAGACGCCCAGCAGGCCCGCCGCGTGCTGGACCGCCTGGTCGGCTACGAACTGTCGCCGGTGCTGTGGAAAAAGGTCAGGGCAGGGCTAAGCGCCGGCCGCGTGCAATCTGTCGCCGTACGCCTGATAGTTGAGCGCGAGCGCGACATCCGCGCCTTTGAAGCCGAGAGCACCTATAAAGTCACCACTGAATTTGCGGCGGGCAAGGCAACTGTTCCGGCTGAACTGTCCGAAAAACTGCCAGACCGCAAAACGGCCGAGCAATTCCTTAAGGACTGCATTGGCTCAAATTACACCGTCAAGTCAATCGAAACCAAGCCCGGCAGCCGCAATCCCGGCGCCCCGTTTACAACCAGCACCTTGCAGCAGGAGGCCTCGCGCCGCTTAGGCTACTCGGTCCGCCAGACCATGACGCTTGCCCAGCGCCTGTATGAATCCGGCCATATCACCTACATGCGTACCGACAGCACCATTCTGAGCGGCTTAGCTATCTCAAATGCCGGCAAGTATATTGTTAAAAACTTCGGTAAAGACTATCACCAAGTCCGCCAGTTCAAGACCAAAAATAGCAGCGCCCAAGAGGCTCATGAAGCCATCCGGCCGACAGACTTTAATAAAGAATCGGCCGGTGATGATGCAAGCCAGAAGAAGTTATACAATCTCATCTGGCAGCGGGCTTTGAGCAGCCAGATGGCGCCCGCCAAGCTAGACAAGACAGAAATCAGAATAGACATAGGCTACCGGGCACAGGGTACAGGGTCAAAGAAACAGCCTCAACCCTCAATCCTCAACCCTCAACCCTATTTTGTCGCCAAAGGTGAGGTGCTGCTGTTTGACGGCTTCCTGCGCGTTTACGGCGGCGGCAAGGACGATATTATCCTGCCAGAGCTTAAACTGGGCCAGCAGCTGCAGCCAGGACTCATACAGGCCACCGAAACTTATAGCCGGCCGCCAGCCCGTTTTTCGGAGGCCTCACTGGTTAAAGCCATGGAAGAGATGGGTATCGGCCGGCCGAGCACCTACGCTCCCACCATCTCTACCGTCCAGGACCGCGGCTATGTAGAAAAAAGCGATCTGGAAGGCACCGAGCGCATTATTAACACCCTTATCCTAGATGGCAGCCAATTGGGCGGCAAAGAGGAAAAGGTCATCACCGGCGCCGACAAGAACAAACTTGTCCCCACCTCTGTGGCCGAGGTAACCACCGACTTTTTGACCAAATATTTCGCGCCCATCGTAGACTATGAGTTTACAGTGCGGGCCGAGAAAGAATTTGACGATATCGAAGAGGGCAAAGTGGGCTGGAACAAAATGATCGCCGAATTCTACAATGGCGAGTTCAAGCCCCTGGTCAAGGCCTCGGCCGATGTTACCCGCGAAGAAACCAGCCAGTCGCGCGGGCTGGGCAACGATCCCAAAACCGGGGAACCTATCGTGGTCCGCTACGGCCGCTACGGCCCGATGCTGCAGCGCGGCGACACTTCAGACGAAACCAAGAAGCCCGAGTTCGCCCCCATGCCGGAAGGCGCCACTATGGATAATGTCACCCTGGAACAAGCGCTGGTCATGTTTGGCCTGCCGCGGCTGGTCGGGCATACCCCGGGCGGGGCTGATATCCTGGCCGACATCGGCCGCTTCGGCCCCTATGTGCAGTTTGACAGCAAGCCAGAACAGGGCAAAAGCGGCAAAATGCTAAAAGCCAAGCCTGTGTATGTATCGATCAAGAAGCTCAGCCCCTTCACCATCACCGAGGCCGAGGCTAATGAACTTATAGAAGAAAAGTTAAAGCAGATTGCCGAGCGCAACGTCGCCGACTTCGGTACCATCAAGATCCTGCGCGGCCCGTACGGTCCGTATGTGACTGACGGCAAGACGAACGCCCGCATTCCTAAAGATATAGACCCCGCCGCTTTGGACGAAAAGGCCGCTCGTAAGCTGCTGGCCGAAGCCCCCGCCAAGAAGGCTTTCCGCCGCCGCAAAACTGCCAAGAAATAGTTTTTTAACTTCTTTTGATAAAGAAGCAAATCCATACTTTTTGGTGTCAAAAAGTATGCAAAAACCACTGGGCCCAACCCAGCCGTGACTCGGCCAGTTGTCAAAAGTTACAAGGCTCGGACACAACTCACCTCTTTTCTTTCTATTTTTAAAGGCAGAAAAGAGGCTTAGACACGTGCCCGGCAAACTAGTACTTTGTGACAACGTCCGAATCAGGGCGGGTTTGGGCCGGTCAGTTTTTTGGCTTCTTTTTTGCTGATCCAAAAAAGAAGTGATTTGGTTCCTTATCTAGGAACAATCATAAGATTTGCGTCTTCATCTGAAGAAAACATCTAAGTTATCCACTATCGTTACAGGGTAGGCAACAAAATGGCATAGTTTATTACCATAAACACTATATGCAAATTATGCCATTTGGTGCTACAATAGTAGTTAGAAGAACAAGTGAGGAAATTTGTTTGACAATTAAAAATATAGCTGTTAGAATAATAGTATTTACAGATTATTAACCGACAGTTTTTAGAGAGGAAAGAGCGAGTTTTTATGGCCGGACCTACCCAAAAACCGACACTCAACATTTCAAGCGTTGTTACTGACGTGCTTGAAAGTATTGAACGTGAACGCGAACGCGAGATTGTTTCGCGCCGCTTTGGGTTGTTTGACCGCAAAGAAACGCTAGAACAAATTGGCGAACTCCTGGGTATTACCCGCGAACGCGTCCGCCAGCTGGAGAAGGCCGTCGTTACCAAGCTGCGCGCCAGCGCCAGCAAGGGTGAGTACGCCGAAGTCCTAAAACTGCAGGAGACCCTGGTTGTTGAACTGCACAGTCTTGGCATGGCCGCCCGCGTTAGCGACCTCAGTGCCAAGCTAACCCGCGACAATAACAGGATCGACCAGGCCCAGATATCGTTCTTGGCTATGCTGTGCCCTAAGCTGATTACGCTGGACGAGAATGACTTTTACTTCCACGCCGTCGCCATTGCCTCAGAGCATGAGAGCCGCAACTTAAAAGACCAGGTAAACAGTGTGGTTGATGCCATCAAAAAGATCGGCGAGCCAGCCGGTATCGAGAAGATCGCCGAAGCCGTGGCTGATAAAAGCGTCGCCCATGTCCGCGCCCTGGCCAGCATCAGCAAGCAGGTGGCCAACCTCAACGGCCGCTGGGGCCTGACCAAATGGCCTATGGTAAATCCCAAGAACATCCGCGACAAGATCTATGTCATTCTTTTTGAAAACGGCAAACAGATGCATTTCAACGAGATAGCCGGCGCCATTAAGGATTCCAACTTTAAGCGCAAGGATGTCACCACCCAGGCTATTCATAACGAGCTTATCAAGGACGACCGCTTCGTCCTGATTGGCCGCGGTATCTACGCCCTCAAGGAGTGGGGCTACAAAAAGGGCACTGTCGCCGATGTTATAACAGAGGTACTCAAGAAAGCCGGCGAGCCGCTGCACCGTGATGAGATCGTCAAGCGCGTACTAAAAAACCGCTACGTCAAAGAGACGACCATCCTCTTGAACCTGCAGGGCAAGGACCAGTTCAGGCGTGTTGCTAAGGCAACGTATGCCCTCGCCGACGCAGAGTAGCGCGGCCTGTCATCTCCGGCACACTCCGGGCGAAAACAGTGCTCCGCTGCTCGTCGTATTACATATACGCCTGTGCTGCGGTGCTCGTTTTCATCCCGGATTGCACTCGGAGAATGACACGCCTTAACGCTGGCAAGATAAAAAGGGGAGTCTCGCCTAAGAAGCAAATTACCCTTGGCTGTAAAACAGACTGCTTGACATTGGTAGAGGTACGCAGGAGGATAGCTGCCGGCTGGGGCCAATTTCGTTTCAATAGGGTGGGCAAGCGCCATGGGCTGGCCCCTGGCCACCCATAAAGTGCCCTATTGAGACGAAATGGCCGCATGTCGGCCTCCTGAAATGCCTCTTTAAGATGTATAATCAGTACGTGCGAAAGCGCTATTGTTTGTAATGGCGCTTTTAAAGAGAGAATTCATGATATTCAACCGTAAACCTGCCGTCCATGCCGAAGAAGAAGTATTACTGCTTCTTGAGATTCCGCGCACCAACGACAAGAAAGAACTGGCCGCCGAGCAGATGCTGGCCAGCCTGCACGGCATCCTGCGCAACAAGCGCGAACTGCGTATAGACGGCCGCATGCAGGACCATATCAGTATGGAGCTGGTGGCCATCGGCCAGCGTATCCGTTTTTATATCTGGACGCCCAAGCACCTGCAGGCCTTTGTAGAAGGCCAGATTTATGCCCAGTACCCGACGGTGCAAATACATGAACAGGATCAGGATTATGCCAAGCGGCCGCTGGAACAATCTGTCGTGTATATATCTGAGCTGGTCCTGACTGACCACGAGACCATTCCCATCAAGACCTTCCCGAGCTTCGAGGTAGACCCGCTGGCTGCCATTACCGCCACCCTGGCCAAGCTGGACGAACCCGGTGAGGAAGCCTGGATTCAGATGGTCGCCCGGCCCATCGGCGACAGCTGGCACAAGCGCGGTAGCAAGATGATCCGCAGGATACAGGGCGGGGGAGGGCTGTTCGGCCCCGGTACCGGTGCCACCTGGGCAGGGCAGGCGCTTGGCGCCCTGGTGCGCCCGCCGGAACTCACCGAAAAAGCCGCCGCGCCTGAACTATCCGAGCGCGACAAATCACGCATCAGGGCCATAGAAGAGAAAGGCACCAAGCTGGGCTACCAGGTCAAGATACGTATCGTTTATGCCGGCAGCAGCGAAACACTGGCCAAGCAGCGTATGCAAGCCATCCAGGGCGCCTTCAAGCAGTTCAATACCACCAATCTTAACGGCTTCCAGGGCAAGGGTGCCAGCTTTAGCGTGGCCAAGCTGGCCGAATACCAGGCACGCTTTTTTATAGATTCCGGTTATATCCTGAATATCGAGGAGCTGGCCAGCCTCTTTCACTTGCCGCACACCACCGTGGAAACGCCCAACATCGTCTGGGCCACCACCAAAACGGCCGAGCCGCCCGCCAATATACCAGTGTCAGAACCAGGGCAAGAGAAGGCCTTAAGCTTGTTTGGCGTCACCAATTTCCGCGGTACCAAGACCATATTCGGCGCACTGCGCGGCGACCGCGGCCGCCACATCTATGTCATCGGCCAAACCGGCGTGGGCAAGAGCGGCCTGCTGGAGCTGCTTACCCTATCTGATATCTACTACAATGAAGGCTTTTGTGTCATTGACCCGCACGGCGACTATGCGGTAGATATGCTCAAGTTCATCCCGCAGCGCCGGGTTAGTGATGTTATCTACTTCAACCCGGCCGATACCGAGTTCCCGATCGGTTTCAATCCGTTGGAATACTCCGATCCGGCATTTAAAAACCATATTTCTTCGGAGCTGGTGGGCGTACTGAAGCGCATGTTCGAATCCTGGGGTCCGCGCCTGGAATACATCTTGCGTTATACCATCCTGGCCCTGCTTGATTACCCCGATGCTACTATGCTTGATATCACCCGCATGCTAACCGAACGGTCTTTCCGCGACGACGTCATCAAACATATCAACGACCCGGTGGTGAAGACCTTTTGGGTGACCGAGTTTGCCAGCTGGAACGACAAGTTTGCCGCCGAGGCCGTGGCCCCGGTGCTTAACAAGGTTGGCGCCTTTGTGGCTAACCCGATGATCCGCAACATCGTCGGCCAGACCAAAAGCACCTTTAATATCCGGCATCATATGGACGAGGGCAAAATACTCATAGTCAATCTGTCACGCGGGCTGGTGGGCGAGGACAACGCCGCCATCTTAGGTGCCCTGATGGTCACCAAAATCCAGCTGGCAGCCATGAGCCGCGCTAACGTAGCATTAGACCAGCGCCGGCCGTTCTACCTGTATGTAGACGAGTTCCAGAATTTTGCCACCGATTCTTTTGCCGTTATCTTGTCTGAGGCGCGCAAGTACGGCCTTAACCTGACCGTAGCCAACCAATATGTATCGCAGATGAATCCTGTCGTGCGCGATGCCGTCTTTGGCAATGTCGGCTCGATGATCAGCTTTCGTGTCGGCGCCGATGATGCCTCGTTCCTGGCCAAGTATTTTGCCCCACAGTTCGAGCCCGAAGATCTTATGACGCTGCACAACCGCAATTTCGTAAGCCGCATGACCATTAACGGCGAGCAGTCTGCCCCCTTCAGCGGCAGAACGCTTAACCAGCCGCCAGCCCAAACTGACTTTACTGACAGTATCGTAGCCTATTCGCGCCGCCAGTACGCGCGGGAACGCTCAGAGGTAGAACACCGTATCCATACGGCTATGGCCGCCAAGAACACCTTGCAGTCACCTTATAACACGGTCAAACCATCCGAACCTAAGACC
>JBATRZ010000060.1:0-23670 GCA_049292975.1 Saccharimonadales bacterium (SeqCode)
GGTAATAAGAAAAACGTCCGCCTAATAACGGATGTTTTTCTTTGTTAGGGTGATAGAACCTGAGCCTAGTAGCCCGTAAAACAGCTTGTGCTTTTGCACGGCCAGGCAGAAATAGAATTAAGCGGTATTTTGTCCCTGTACATACCAGTTGAATCTCCCCTTTGATTTGACATTTTGACTTTTTTATGATATCATGCCTGTGTTATGTCAGAAACAACACACTACCCAAATTTTTACGAACCTGCCGAGGGCCGCTCACCTATTGATCCAGAGCAACTTGCGGAAGCTGCCCAGATATTTAACAGCCTATTTGATGACTTGATGCTGCAGGGTATGCCCGAAGTAAAGCAATTTGAAACTATAAAGGGCAGGCCAACTGCAAGCTTGCTATGGAAAATTGAGGTTGATGGGCAGGCATACACCTTAGCCCTAGAAGATGAAAGCCCAAGAGAGCCGGATAGCAATATTCTCGGCATAGTTTTTAGAGATAGTGAAAGAATTACTAGACAAATAAGCTTGCAAAGAATAGACGGGATTTACGGACGTGAGCATTGGGCTTATAGATATGGTGCTGACGGAGTTGTTAGGCGGTGGGACGGTGGTGATGTTACGGCAAAACGACGCAAAGACCGAGCGCTAGGCATAGAAGAACCCAAAATGCCAAGCAGCGGCAAAACTATTAAAGAAATAGGACAGGTCGTGCTTGCTAACATGCATCGTCTTACTGCCGATACCATTCCAAATAGCCGTTTAGAAGAAGATATGGGGTTAAATAATCAGCCAGTTACACCCAATGAAATGTGGGGGCTGCATGGCTTTTTGGCTAGGGCAACCGTTATATCCCGTTAGCCACTCGTAAAATATTTACTGGCAGCTTAAAGCCGCAGCGCGTTCATATTAGCATAGTTTTATATTCTGATATCTGCGAAAACGCTGCTAAGACAAGGGTTTTTCTGGGTAATTGCAAAGAATCTAAATGAACCCTTTGCAGGGTTCATTTAAAGCGTTGATTTCGATCATGGTCGGGGTGATAGGACTCGAACCTACGACCTGTCGGTCCCAAACCGACCGCGCTAGCCAACTGCGCCACACCCCGACGCCAGAATGTAATGATGCGCTTTCCGTGCCGCCGGCAAAACAAGTTTGTCCGGTATCACTTGAAACCCCATCAAGCTTCTTCCTCTCAAATTCGAGAATCCTCTCTGGAATTTGGAAAAGACAACTGGGCAATTATACCCCAATTTAACAGATACAACAAGCTGGAAACTCCTAAGCCGCCTGCATCATTCACTCTGTTTATGCTTATGGTAAACAGGGGTAAATTATGATAAAGTAACTCTAAGATGAAGTATCTGTCTATCTTCTTTACCATCCTTTTCATTTGGGTCGCCGTGCTCCTGATGGCACTAACCCGCGACAAGACTGCCGAAATCTTCCAGCTGTACCTTGCCGTCATCGTTAGCACTGTTGTCCTCTTCCTTATAGGTTTTGCCAGGAAGTAAAAGCTAGGGTTATATATGCCAGCGAGCTCTCGCAGCAAGACGATTGCCAGCATCAAAAGATCCCGCACCAAGCGGCTGGCGGCGCTTATAACCAAGTCATATCTGCTCTACCGCAAGAAGGAAGAAGAGAAAATGTACACGCTTATCTGCGAGGAGTTCATGTCCTTGGGCGGCGTCTATGTAAAGTTCCTGCAGGGCGTGCTGCTGCGCTCCAAGGTTATGAAGCAGTGGCACAACCCGGAAAAACTGCGGATTTTTGAAAACCTTGATTCCGAACCGATAAACATAACCAAACTGCTGCAAGCCGAGCTGCCAAAGGACAAACTGTACCAGATAGCCCTGGTCCAGCCCGAACCGTTCGCGGCGGGATCCTTTGGCCAGGTTTATTACGCGCAGCTGCGTTCCGGCAAACCAGTTATTATCAAGGTCCTGCGCCCGATGGTGCGCGAACTGCTCAAGCATGATTTGAAACTTCTCAGCAGGTTTTCAAAATGGTTCTTTGTGAAACTGTATAAGAACATGAACATGCAGCTTAATGACGCGCTCAAGGACTTTGCCGACGCCACCATGCGTGAGACCGATTACCGGCACGAAGCGGCCTTCGCGGACGAGCTGTACCGCCGCTACAAGCAACATCCGGTACTATATATCCCCGAAACATACCTTGACTTATGCACCGACAATATCATCGTCCAGGACTACGTAGATGGTATATCAGTTGCACATATCGTCCGCCTGCACGAGCAAGGGGTAAACCCGAAGGAGTACGTGCGCGAACAGCTGGGCTCGGATATTGTGTACCAGATGCAGGTATTCGGCTACGAATCTATCGTCGGCATCTTCGAGATGCCGCGCATCCAGGGTGATCCGCATCCTGGCAATATACGGCTGATGCGCGATAACCGTGTTGGCCTGATAGAGTTTGGTATCAGCGCCCGCCCGCCGGCCGACAAAAGCGGCTTATTTGGGCTGCTGGAAACTTACGACAAGGTATTCGAGGGTTCACAGACGGCTATCGGCCTGTTCGAAAACGGCCTGAAGTTTTTTGTGAGCGATCTGTACCGCAGCCTGCGCAAACTAAGCGAGTACATCGGCCGCAAGGATAACCGTGATTATGTAAATGAAGTTAGCCAGATTGCCGAACAGGTTTTTTCCGATGCAACAGGTACCAACCTGGTCCAGCACGATTTCAAGAGCGATGCCAGCATACTTGTCGTCATTAACAAGCTCGTAAACAAGGGCAACCGTTTCGGTTTGGTGATGAAACTCGAGGCAACCGATATGCTACGCGCCATCCAGACATACACCACGATGCTTAGCAGCCTGGGACTTTTCGAGGAGGTCATGCCGCCAATGCTTAGGTCGGCGGTTGATCATATCAAAGCCAACCATACAGAAGCTATAGCCGATGACAAGGACGGTATTTCCATAGCCGACGCCCTTGAAACAATTGCCAACTGGCTGGAGCGTGTAGCCGACCGCGACCCCGCGCTGTTCCGCCAATTATCCGCAAAAATCCGTGCCAACCGTCCAATAGAGAAGAAGGTAGAAGCCAATGTGGTTTAGTACAGCTTGGAATGAGAGCCGAGCACAAATTCCAAGCCGTATTCTAATACGGTGCGGATTTTTGACGCAGGTTTTCGCCCAAGATGTGCAAACCACGTGGCTTCAAGTACAATTAGAATCAGAAGGAGTAGTATAAATGCTTAGCGAATTTCTATTATTCATCAAATATCCCTATACTGCCGGTACCATTGGCATCATTTGGCTGGGCAGCGCTGCTCTGCTGGCGATTGACCGCAGCCTACCTATCGTCGGCATCGTTATCATCAATATGCTAATCAGCATCATCATCGCGGGCTTCGGCTTCCGCGGCAAATCCGAGTTATGAGAAAACCATTAGATAAAAAGAGGCAGAGCCAAGCTTTGACCTCTTTTTTAATTTCTAATTATTTGAATGTGCTGGATTGATTGCGACAATAAGGAATCATCTTTTGTTTGAATGAATACCGCGTTGAATTGGCGGGGGCCTTCAGTTTCCAGCTCATTACGGGTTTGGACATTATCACGCCAGCGCGGCACCACGCTATCTAACTTAATGCCAAGGCTGCTGTGCAGCGCCCCGCACATACCCACATCGGATATATGTGCCGTACCGAGCGGCAACAACATAGCGTCAGCCGTAGGCACATGCCAGTGATCGCCAATAACGGCCGTAACGCGTCCATCCAGGTAATACCCGATGATGCGTTTCTCGGAGCTGAAGTCTCCGTGGAAATTTACGATAATGGCAGCTAGGTCCTCACCTTTGAGCCCAGCCAGAATATCATCGGCGCACTTAAGCGCATTTGTGATGGGCTTATCGGCATCTTTGCCAACTATGCTGCCAAGCAGGCTGAGCAATAAGACCCTGCCCTTCGGCGTATCTATAAATTTGTATCTTTTGCCTGGCGTACCTTCCGGGTAATTCGCAGGCCGGGTGACTGGCGCGGCCGGATCATCCAGCAGCGCATTTGTCTCCTCGCGGTACAGTGTCCAGTTGCCGCTAGTAAAGGCGTGCACGCCGGCACCCTTCAGGCGTTCGTAATCCCTGAGGGTCATGCCTCTGCCTTCCGTCACGTTCTCGGCCTGGGCGATGACCAGATCGACTGCCCGCTCTGTTACCAGGCCGGGCAGCACGGCCTCTACCGTCTCCATGCCGGCTTCGCCCATGATATCGCCGATGTAGAGGATGTTCACTTCCGCCTACTTTGCAAATTCTACGGCGCGGGTCTCGCGGATGACATTGACCTTGATAGTACCCGGGTACTGCATGGTGCTCTCAATCTTGGTAGCGATATCGCGTGCCAGCTTGATGGCAGTCAGGTCATCGACAGCCTCCGGCTTTACGAACACACGGACTTCGCGGCCAGCCGAGATAGCGTAGGCCTTCTCGATGCCACTGAAGCCAAGGGCCGTGTTCTCCAGGTCGCGCATGCGCTCGCCGAAGTTTTCGGCGCTGATGTTACGGGCGCCGGGGCGGGCTGCGCTAATCGCATCAACCACGCGGATGATAAGCGCTTCGACGCTTGTTGCCTCAACGTCATCATGGTGCTGTTCCGCGGCCAAGGCGATCTCTTCGGGCGCACCGTATTTGCGCAGCATCTCGCCGCTAATGTGGTGATGCTTGCCTTCCATCTTGTGCGTCAGGGCCTTGCCCAGGTCGTGTACCAGGGCGGCATACTTGGCAGTCTTCACGTTGGCACCGATCTGATCGGCGATGGTGCCGGCGATGTGGGCCATTTCTGTCGAGTGTTTCAACACGTTCTGGCCATAGCTGGTACGGTACTTAAGCTCGCCCAGCAGCTGCAGGACTTCCTTAGGAATACCAACGATACCAACCTCGCGGGCGGCATCTTCGGCGGCATGCATGACATCCTTCTGGACCTGCTTCTGGGCTTTCTCAACCACTTCCTCAATGCGGCCCGGGTGGACACGGCCATCCTTCAGCAGCATCTCCAGGGCGATACGCGCTGTCTCGCGGCGCACTGGGTCGAACGAGCTTAGAATAATCATGCCCGGCGTATCATCAACCATGATGTCTACGCCTGTGGCGCGCTGCAAAGCCTGGATGTTGCGGCCTTCTTTGCCGATGATACGGCCCTTCATCTCCTCGTCTTCCAGCTTGACGGCCGTAACCGTACGCTCAGCTGTGACTTCAGAGGCCATGCGCTCCATGGCGGTCGTGATGATAAGCGCAGCCTGCTCCTCGGCATTATCCTTGGCTTCGTTCTGCAGCTTGTTGATGAGGCCAAGCAGGTCGTTACGGATATCGCGCTCGGTCATTTTCATAAGCTTATCGGCGGCTTCGGCCTTACTGAGCTTGGCAACCTTTTCCAGCTTCTCTTGCTGTTTGCCGCGGATCTCACGTATCTCATTCTTAAGATCTTCTACCTCACCCTCGCTTACGCGCAAGGCTTCGGTGCGCTTGTCGATCTGGTCCAGCTTCTTGTCCAGCGTTTCTTCGCGTGAGATTAAGCGAGCCTCGATTTCTTTGGTCTCTTTGCGGCGCTGGGTCTCATCACGGCGGGCTTTATCGGCAATTTCGGCCGCTTCTTCACGGGCTTTGGCCAGACTGTCTTCTGCCTGCTTCTTTGCCTTCTTCAGCTCTTTTTCGGCGGCGGCCTCCACTGAACCCATCTTGCGTTTGGTTAATACCGTGCTGGCGCCATAGCCAGCGCCGGCCCCTACAATTGCGAGTACAATTGCGAGTAGCAACATATCTGTTTCCTTTCTGTCCCACCGTCCCCTGTATCAGCATCACTATCACTTCATTAGCATTTAAGGGCACTGGCGAGTAAATCAAATAAAATAAGTTCGAACGTTAGGAATCCCAAAACATGAATATCCTACGACTTAGAATAGCATTCCTGCCGCTGTTATAACAACATTATTCACTTTTTGGGCTTTGTGATGCGCACGGGCGCGCCGTACTCCGGCAGCACGGCCCTGTCATTTATACCGTTAGCTAACCGCTGCTGCCCGCGCGTAATCCAGGTGGCCTCGCCCTGTACACCGACGATAGGCACCCCCAGCCCATAAGCCAGCGCGTTCGCGACCGACAGGCCGATCCTAAGCCCGGTAAAGCTGCCTGGCCCCTTATAGCACACGACTGCGTCTATATCGCCGAGGGACTTGCCGCCTGTAAGCAGCACGTCCTTAATCTTGGCATGGATGGTTTCCGCCAGCTGGCGGTGCGCCTCCCAGGTTTCATACGCAAGCCGCATATCTTCTTCGAACAACCCCACCTCGGCCTGGGGTTTATCAGTACGCAAAGTCAGTACTATCATTGTTCTTTCTCCTGCAATGGGAAGAGCAGCTGGAGCGTCCGGCTATGCCGGCGCACCGCGCGATGAGAAACCCTAGCCGGAGGGACCCCAAGCTTGCTTGGGGCCGCGCATGGGTGTCTCATTCCGCCATTCATAGTAATGCCTCCGCCAGATGCCTGGCCCCGTCAGGAATATGGATGTACGCCATCCGTTTATCCTGGTGCTTGACTTCCCCCGCCAGGCGTATCAGCACGCGGCGCTCGGGCAGGGCTGATTCGACAATATCACCCCATTCGATAATGATAACCGTACCAGGCTCGTCTATGACCTCAGCCAGCTCCATGCCCACAATGCCGGGTTCGCTGAGGCGGTAAAAATCAAAGTGATATATAAGCAGTCCGCCGCGGCCCTTGTATTCCTGGCATATCGTGTAGCTCGGGCTGGTCACCGCATCACTGCTGCCCAGGCCCTTCACCAGCCCCTTGGCCAATGTAGTCTTGCCGCCGCCCAAATCAGAGGACAGCACGAATACCTCACCGCCCTTGCACAGCCTACCTAGTTGCTCGCCGAAGTCGTAGGTAGCGCCGGAATTGGAAAACTCGATTTGATACGTCATGCCGGTACTCATATAGTGCATATCCTAACGCCAGGGCGCCTACTCCTGCAAGCACAACGGGATGCAGCGGCGGCGCATCATCCAGCACCGCCGGGTTCGCGGCGCTTGCCACAGTGGTGCTTGCGCCGCTGCCTGCGGCACCGCCGGTGCTTATGCCCAATACTGCAGCCGTGGCCTTGGCTTTGGCGGCAGTGCCCGCCGCAGCGCTCAGCGTATTAGCAGCGTTTGGCGACGGACTGGATGTCCACAGCCACTCGCCGTTGTTAAGCGCCCAAGCTTGGCCATCTTTGGCAGCCTGGTACGGCTTGCTCTCGCCTATGACCTGCTCGTTCGGCGCCAGCAGCCACACCTGTGCCAAAGTATTAGACAGGCTGATGCTGGTGCCGCCCGAAGTGAAGGCCCTGAACTCTTTTGGCCCTAAGATGGTGCCCTCTGGAAACGTGTACTTTTTGGGGGCAGTACTGCCAAAGGCCAGCTTGAAGCCGCTCAGATCAAAAACCGAATCATTCGGGTTGTACAGTTCAATAAACTCATCCTCGGCATCGGACTGGCTGTCGCCAGGATTAGGCAGCAGCTCGTTGATGACAGGCGCCATTTTGCCTGGATTACGGTTAGTTAGCCCGCTGCCGCCTTCTGCAGGTGCAGCGACATAACTCACCGGCGGCATCATGCTGGGTAAGAAATAAAAGTTTGGTTCTTCGGCTTGGGGTGCGGGCAAAAAAGCCTCAAGCTGGCAAGGATCGGCCGCGCTTGGCTGTACCGTCAGCCATTCGTCACCGGGCAAGGCCTTACGCTGCAGGAACGAAGCAGCGGCGGCCGGCAGCGTAACGGTGCTGCTAGGCGTATCAGCCTTGCGCGTCTTGATCCAAGCGGCCGAACTTTCAAGCGTCTTGTTCGCCGCTGTAGTGTATTTCCACAACTGTAAAGAACCTGCTGTCGTGCTGAAGCCTAATGAAACCGCCTCAATCTGCATATTGTGGCAGACCGTTAGCAGCGCGTCGCTCATCACATAGTAACCGCCAGGTGCAATCGTTCCGCTAAAAGTAAACGTCTTGGCAGGTTTATTGTCCGTGTTGAAATATATGAGCTCATAGGCAGATATATCAACGGCTGAGGCGGTGTGGTTGGCAAGCGTCACGAATTGATCATCACTGGTGATCTTCAGCTGTTCGATGCGCAAAGACGGCGCAGTTTGGGCGGACAACGGAGCCGCACCCGTTAAGAGAGCCAGCACATATACACCGGCTATTCCCGCCCAGGCAAGTATCCTAAAAGATTTCATATGCCCAATCCTATATTTGGCGAAATTTGCTGAGCAGTAATGCCGCACGCTCGTTCTAGTGACAAGAGGCAGCTTGTGTTAGCTTGCGGAACGAAACATGTGCATAACGCGTCAGGCTCACTTTGCAGCAGAAAGCAATTATGCATAAGGGGTCCTCCTAACCTGGTCATAATTTATGCGTATTGTAAACCTCAAATTTCAGGATGCAAGACCCCGCAGCAAATTATATGTTGTAAAATTGTGTTAATTATGTTTTAGCATAATCATTGTTTCCCGCTTAATCTGCAGCCGTGCAAACATAAGGGTTCACTTTTTTGTCTTTTTCTTTTCAGCAGTATAATAGACTCAGGATGTTACAGCTTAGCAAAAATATCACCAACAAAGATGTCATGAGCCTTCGCACCGGCGGCAAGATAGCTACCGCGCTTACACCAATCATCAATCCCCATAACCTTAAGGTAGAAGGCTGGTTCTGCGAGGACCACTTTAACAAAAAAACCCTGGTATTACTCGCCCAGGACGTGCGCGATTTCGTACCGCAAGGCCTGGCCGTAAACGACCACGAGGCTCTGACCGATCCGGACGAGCTTATTCGTCTGCAGGATATCCTGAAGCTCGGGTTTAAGCTGATCGGCAAACAGGTAGTGACTAATAATAAGCGGCGCATCGGCAAAGTAGCAGATTACGCCCTGGAAACGACAACCATGGTCATCCAGAAGCTGTACGTCACCCGCCCCGTCTACCGCAGCCTGACCGAAGGCCAGCTGAGCATCGATCACAACCAGATCATCGAGATTAATGACAAGAATATTATCGTGCGCGAAGCCGATATCAAGGTTGAGGCCAGCCAGCCTACTCCTGCTTTTGGGGTTAGCTAAACTTCTTTAGACAGAACATTTTTTATATCATCGTAGCTGAAACCATGTGAGGCTAAGTACCTTATCAGTTTTTGCGGGTCTGCCTTGTAGCGCGGCAACTTGCCTTTTTTGGCTACCAGTTCTTTAAGCCGCTCTATTTCATTATTGTCCGCCAAAACTTCTTTGACGGTTTCGCGCGCTATGCCTTTGCTGGCAAGCTCCGCTTGAATGGCACGGTTACTTTTGCCGCGGCGCGCGCGCACGTCACTTAACCACCCGGCAAAGCGCTCTTCATTTATATAGTTACGCTCGGTAAATTCGGTGATTAGCTTTTCGGTTAGACCGGGGTCGGCTTTTTTGTGGAACATGTAATCCTTGAATTCCCGCACAGAGCGCGGGCGGTTCAGCACCCACTCGAGCGCGCGGGCCTTTTGCTTGCCGTCCTCGCTCATCTTCTTTAGCCGCTTATGCGCGGCCTCATCCAGCTCCTGGTTTATCTTAAGCTTCTCGGCTACCAGCTCGTTGAGCGTAAGGCTAAGGGAATATTTGCCATCTACAAATATACTGGCCCGCTCCGGATTCTTAACCTGCTGTTTGATAGAAGTTATTTTCATACTATACAATATTATACTTGGTTTTGGGGTAGCACCCTGGAAGCTATGCGCTATGCGTTATGCCCCTGTAATTATTAGCAGCGGAAACAAAAACGCAAACCAAGCAAGTTCAACATAAGCGCCGGATGGTGTCTGCGACCATTGGATCCAGCCGTGGAAGCGCGCATACCAGGGTAATTCATTGCGCGGAACCCGCTTGAGGTATTCAAAATACAGCCACATCAGATCGAAGCTAGCAGCCAGGAAGGCACATACTACTACCAGTAGCGCCCTGTCTTGCCAAAACCACGCTACTGCTAGCGTAGACACCACAGCTAGCGCGCAATCGAAAATGAGTATTTTATAGAATTTTTTGCTGTGCAGGCTCATGTTGTCATCGCCAAAATGCGGCAGCGCATCAAGCAGGCAGTGGCTAAAGAGCGCCAAAACCGCCGCCGCGGCCGGATACCTGTGCAGCGTCACCGCCAGCACAGCTCCGAATAACCCGTGGTTCGTCGCGGTCATTGCAGCCTCCAGATTGCAAGCAGCAGGATGCTAGCGACAGGTATTTCGATGAAAACGCCCCCGTCACGCTCGCGCCATTGGAAACGCTTATGGAAGCGCGTAATGGGCCCGGCCTTGGGCGGTTTTTTGCCGTAGTGCGGCAAGGCGTCTAATACGAAATGGCTAGCCAGTGCCAGCGGTAATGCCAGCAGCGGCTGCCGGACCGCCAGGGCTATACCGGCGCCAGCTGCTGCGTGATTAACCGTATGCATATCTTAACTATACAGCGCGGCTAGGTCTTGTTAGCGTCCAGGACTTTCTTGGCGATTTCTTCTAAGACCTTGGGGTTTTCTTTTAGGTAAGCCTTGGCGGCTTCGCGGCCCTGGCCGATCTTTTCACCATTGTAAGCGAACCAGGCACCGGATTTTTCGACGATTTCCTTGGCGGTTGCCAGATCCAGCACATCACCGGCGCGTGATATGCCTTCGTTGTACATTATGTCAAACTCGGCCTCGCGGAACGGCGGTGCAATCTTGTTCTTTACCACCTTAACCCGGGTACGGTTGCCGATGACTTGGTCACCCTGCTTGATTTGGCTGATGCGGCGGATATCCATACGGAGTGACGCATAGAATTTAAGCGCGTTACCGCCTGTGGTCGTCTCGGGATTGCCAAACATCACGCCGATTTTCATGCGCAGCTGGTTGATAAAGATGACTGTGCTCTTAGATTTGCTAATGATAGCCGTCAGCTTGCGCAGCGCCTGGCTCATGAGGCGGGCCTGCAGGCCCATGTGGCTGTCGCCCATGTCGCCCTCGATTTCTGCCTGCGGCACCAGGGCGGCTACCGAGTCTATAACTATCAAATCAACCGCGTTACTGCGCACTAGTGACTCGACGATTTCCAGGGCTTGCTCGCCGTTGTCTGGCTGGGAGACCAGCAAATTCTCCAGATTCACGCCGATGCGCTGGGCGTAGGCAGGGTCAAGAGCGTGCTCGGCGTCTATGAAAGCGGCAACACCGCCCTTTTTTTGTACCTCTGCAATCGCGTGCAGGGTCAGCGTGGTTTTGCCGGAGGATTCGGGACCGTAAACCTCGATGATACGACCCTTGGGGATACCGCCGCCTAGGGCCAGGTCTAACGATACAGCGCCGGTGGGAAAGGTCTCGACATTCTGGTAGCTGGATTCGCCAAGGCGCATAATTGTACCCTTGCCGAACTGTTTTTCTATATGGTCTACGGCCAGACCCAAGGCTTTGTGCTTACCGTCTTCTTTTACGTTTTCTATTGGTGATGCGTCAGACTGTGCTTTTGCCATCGTGGTTACTCCCTTATTTGTAAATTTAGTTATAGATCATCGTTTGGCAGCATGCAAGCTTAACCAAATTCAGCCGTCCGCGCAAGCCCGCTAGTAGAGCTCTCTCATCTGCCTATGGCAGGTAAAGCATTCGCTCAAGCAAATGGCAGAGAGATCTCACTACCGGGCAAGCATGAACACAGTAGAATACCCCCGGCCTGGCTTACAGTCAAGAATTTTACATTGATATATATCGCTCATGCTTTTTTAGGTTATACTTATCTCAAAGATATGTATCCTGTTAGAACTCAAAAAAATATCGGTCGTATACTGACGGTTAAAGCTTGCCGTACGGATTCAGACGTGCGGCAACTTATAAGGTTAAGCGAGTCCTAACGGGATGCGTATTTCCGATGCATTAGTTAAGGAGCTGCTGTTGAAGGCCGGTAAGGCCACCGAGGAGCAGCTTGGTGCCGTTCGCGAACAATCCGGCAACAGCAAAGCCGCTCTGCAGGACGTGGTTATAAAGGGCAACCTGATATCAGAGAAAGACCTGACCCGCCTCTATGCCGAAGAGATAGAAGTGCCGTTTGTTGAGCTTGACCCCAAAGACATCAAACGCGAAGTGCTCAAGCTTATACCGGAACGTATCGCCAACCAGTACAAGGTGGTGCTGTACGGTCTGGACGAGACTGGCGCTAAGCTGCTGGCTACCGAGAACCCTGATGATGTTGAGGGCATCAACTTCTTAAAGAAGCAGCTGGGCGATGATATCCGCATTGCCATGGCGACCAAGCAGAATATCGCCGACTGCCTGGATCAGTACCGCGGCGAAATCGGCACTGAGCTAACCAAGGTCATGACGCCCGAGGAACTAACGGAAGATATTGACGAGAATGTCTCCGAAGAAGACGTAGCCGAGGATTCGCCCATTGCCCAAACCGTAAACCTGCTTATTGAATATGCCGTAAAATCAGGTGCCAGCGACATCCATATCGAGCCTAGGGAAAACTTTGTCTCTGTCCGCTACCGTATCGACGGAATTTTGAAAGAGACTAACAAGCTGCCCAAAAAAGTCATGTCGGCGCTTGTCAGCCGCATCAAAATCTTGAGCAACCTCAAGATCGATGAACGCCGCGCGCCGCAGGACGGCCGCTTTAAGATTGCTGCTAACGGCGCCATCTACGCCATGCGCGTTAGCACTTTGCCTATCGTAGACGGCGAGAAAGTAGTAATGCGCGTCCTAAACGAATCCAGCAAGGCGCTCACCCTGGAAGAGCTTGGCTATTGGGGCCGCAGCCTGGAAACCATAAAAGCCGCCATTGCCCAGCCGCACGGCATGGTGCTGGTGACAGGTCCGACCGGCTCCGGCAAGAGTACCAGCCTGTTCAGTGTACTATCTCTGATTAACAGCCCCGGCGTCAATATTTCGACCGTAGAAGACCCCGTGGAATACCGCGTACCGGGCACCAACCAAACCCAGGTAAATCCAGTCGCGGGCATGACCTTCACATCGGGCTTACGCGCCCTGCTGCGCCAGGACCCGAACATCATCATGGTAGGCGAGATCCGTGATGGCGAGACCGCCGGCCTGGGCGTCCAGGCGGCACTGACCGGCCACCTGGTCTTTAGCACCCTGCACACCAATAACGCCGCCACCTGCCTGCCGCGTCTTTTGGACATGGGCATCGAAGCCTTCCTGATTGCCAGCACCGTCCGCGCCGTAGTGGGACAGCGCCTGGTGCGCCGCTTGTGCGTAGAGTGCCGAGAGAGCATCGAACCTGATACCGTAACCGTAAAAAAATTGGGCGAGACCTTCCGCATCAATGACGCCGCTATGATGAAATACGTTCACGGGCTGGAAGAGCAGGCTCTGGCCGGCGGCATCGGCAAGAGCAATCAGGGCAAACAACCGGCCGATCAGCTCAGCACCACCGAATCCAAGATTACCCGTATCTGGAAAGCGCATGACGGCGGCTGTTCAGCCTGCAACAAGACGGGCTATAAGGGACGTATCGGCATTTACGAAGTGCTGCACAACTCCGAAGCTATCCAGAAGCTTATCGTCGGCGCAGCCACCAGCGAAGTCATTAATCAGCAGGCAATCAAGGAAGGCATGGTTACCATGCAGATGGACGGCTTTATCAAAGCGCTTAGGGGACAAACCAGTATCGAAGAGATCCTGCGCGTCACTGCCACGGGAGAAGGCTGATGAACTTAACAGAGAGAGAAATCTGGTAGTCTAAATATGCCTAACTTTTCCTACACCGCCAATAACTCCTCGGGCAAGACTGTCAAGGGCTTCATCGAGGCTGACGACAAAGAGGCGGCCATCGCCGGCCTTAAGCGCCAGCAGTTACACCCGCTGGTCGTTACTAAATCCAAGGCCTTCAATATCAATATCGGCGGCAAGAAGGTAAAGACCAAAGACGTTACCGTCTTTACCCGCCAGCTATCTACCATGATATCGGCCGGCGTACCGCTGAACCGGGCTTTTCTAACCCTGCAGGAGCAAGCCGAAAATGATTACTTCAAGAAAGTCATCGGCGACATGGCCAAGGATATCGAAGGCGGTGCCAGCATCGGTGATGCCATGGGCAAGTACCCTAAGATATTTGACGATATCTTCGTAAACATGGTCATAGCCGGTGAGGCAGGCGGTATTCTGGATGAGATCTTGAAGCGCCTGGCAACCCAGCTTGAGAAGAACGAGAGTATCAAGAAGAAGATCAAGAGCGCCACAACCTATCCGAAGGTTGTGTTTACCATCACTATCGGCGCGTTCGTAGTAGTAATGAACGTGATCGTACCCAAGATCTCGGCAATGCTTTTGGAGCTGGGCGGCCCCGATGCCAAGCTGCCGCCGCTGACACGTATCATGATAGCAATCAGCGACTTCTCAAAAGAATATGCCCTGTTCATCATCATCGCTGGCGTAATTGGCGCATTTCTCCTGCGCCGCTATATCAATACACCGAAGGGCAAGTACAAGTACCATTCTCTGCTGCTTAAGCTGCCGGTGCTTAAAATCGTCATAACCAAGGTGGCGGTGGCCCGCTTTGCCCGCACTTTCTCCAGCCTTATGTCGGCTGGCGTACCGGTAAACAAATCCATCCGCATTACCTCCGCTAGCATCGGCAACAAGGTGCTGGAAAAAGAACTCATGGAAGCTGCTAATGACGTCGAGGCCGGCAAGCAACTGTCTGACAGCCTGGCCAAAAGCCCGCACTATCCGCCAATCGTCGCGCAGATGCTTGCTATCGGCGAGGAAACCGGGCAAATAGATAAGATCCTGGTTAAAGTGGCTGATTTTTATGAGGAAGAGGTTGATGCAACCATCGAAGGCTTGAGCTCATTGCTCGAACCGCTGATGATTGTCATCCTGGGCGGTATGGTCGGCCTGGTGGCCGCCAGCGTGATGGGGCCGCTGGGGTCGCTTACCAGCAGCTTGTCTAAGTAGCGTGCTCATTTTGAGAGCGGTAATTCGCTCTTAGCCGAGGACATTCTTCCACCGTATTTTACTATACGTTTCCAGAATGGAAGCCTCGGCTAAGAGCGAATTACCCTTGGCTCAATATGACCACTCAGCCTTATTAGGGGGCTGAAAAGCGTTGACAAGATTGCCACAAGCGTTATACTTTTGAGGTATCATTAAAAAGTAAAAATGTATTTTAAGGAGTGGTAATTAAAATGCAGAGAATAAACCAAAAAGGTTTCACGATTATCGAGCTTTTGATCGTTATCGTGGTCATCGGTATTTTGGCTATGATTGGTTTTGTGGCCTACGGTAACGTAACAAAGAGCGCCCGCGACTCAGACCGCCAAGCAGACGCCAGCGCACTTGCTAAGAAGGCTGAAGAATATTACGCAAGTAATGGTATCTATCCTGATTTGGCACAGCTGAGCGCTATGGACGGCATTGATTCCAAGACAACAACCAGCCCGAGCGGCCTAGCACTGGCAGACGGCGGCACGACAATCGGTTCATGTACGACCGCTCCGACCAGCAAAGCTAACGACGCCTACTGTTACGCTGTCCTTGCAGACGGCTCACAGATGTCAGTTGGTTACTGGAACGAGAAGTCCGGAACTACCGCGGCCTACATCAACGGTGTAAATAACTAGCAGTAAGCTACTATAATAAAAGCAGCTCCGTAACGGGGCTGTTTTTATATAAAAGCATAAGTTTCTTGGTATAATAGTAGCAATAGCACAGCTCTTTACGCATAGGGACGGTGGACTTTGGATAGCAAGGGCTTTACGATAATTGAAATACTGGTATCTGCGGTGGTCATAGGTATTATGTCCATCTCTTTGCTGGGTGCATATGTTGCCCTAAATTCAACGGCGATCTTCTCGCGCCAGAAGATAATCGGCACACAGCTGGCTACTAACCGGTTGGAATACCTGAAATCGCTCCCCTACGACAACCTGGCGGTCGCGGGCGGCGCCATACCGCATCCAACGCCGCTGCCCAGCACCGAGACAATCGTGCTCGATAATGTAAGCTACGAGATTCGTACCTCTATCAACTACGCCGACGACGCCTTTGACGGCTGTGCCGCCTACGCGACACCGGCAATCAAGAGTAATCTGTGCCGAAACCTGCCCGAACCCGCCGCCGCCACAACCGACACCAACCCCGCCGACTATAAGATAGCCAATGTGAAGGTCAATGTGCTGGGCAAGAAGGTGTCCGAACTAGATACTAACATTGCTGCCCGTGTTGCCGAGACGAACAGTACGACCGGCTCGCTATCTGTGACCGTAATAGATTCTTCCGGCAACCCGGTATCGGGTGCTACGGTCAATGTGAATAATACCGTGCTCAACCCCGACATAGACGTTAATGACAGCACGGACGTAAACGGCGTTGCCATCTTCTATGGGTTACCGCCGCATGCTACTAACAGCTACCGCGTCACCGCCAGCAAGTCCGGCTACTCGACCATCTTCACCATCCCGCCGTCTGGCAGCTTGGCACCCAGCTTCGCCAGCCAGAACATAGTCGTCCAGCAATCCTCATCCGTCACCCTTACCATCGATCCAATGGGTGAATACAGCTTGCTGGCAGAGGTAAAAGATACCAACGGTAATAACCTGGCCAATATGCGTACCTACGCCAAGGGCGGGCAAAAACTCTACAGCAATACCGCCGACAGCTCATACTACTTCGATAACTTTACGCCCACCGACACGCGGCCTACCAGTGACGCTTCGGGTAATTTCGTCATGGAAAACCTGACACCGGGCAGCTATATATTCTGCGGCGATAACGGTGCGGCCAACTGCCGCATTGGCGGCACCGCGTACTATCTAGTGGCATCCGTGCCCTATGCCGGCACCAACCAGATAGGGCCTATCAGCATTCCTGCCTATGTAGCCGCATCGCCGCCGTCACCCACCTTCCCGTTTGGCGGGAACGGCTACTACCAACAGGCTCGCCTGATATTCAGCACCAACTCCAATTTCCCTCGTATCTATGACATATCAGACGGTGCTGCCAGCAAGGCCAGCGGCACGCATACCTTTACTATAAAAGGTACCAATCTGCCGTGCGACGCATCTAACCCTGCCGCCTGCGGTACCAGCGTCACCATCAAGAACTCTGCCGGAAACATGGATGCCTCGTGCATCGGGTCGGCATCAGTACTGACATGCACCATAGATGTCAGCGCCGCGAATGTGGAACAATCTAACATCACGCTCACAGCCAATGGGTTCACGATTAACATACCAAATGGCAGCGGCATGTTAGGGGGCGTCAATGTCACGCCGTAACGAACAGGGCTTTACGCTTAACGAATTGCTGGTTGTCATCCTAGTGAGCAGCATCCTCATCATCACGCTTTTCTCGTTCACATCCAGTACGGTCAATAGCTTCATGCGCCTGCAGGCTGAGGGCCTGGCGAACAGCAAACTGGCCGAGGGATCATTTCGGGTGGCACGCGTACTGAGAGGCGCCAACCACATAGAAACAGCCAACGAAGATACAATTACAGCCTATGCCTACTTCTCACCGCAGGACGCCTACACCTCCAAGATCCGGTATTACCTAAACGGCACCCAGGACAAACTAATGGCCGAGGTAATCCCAATGACCGCAGACTACCCCATCGGCTCACTTATCGTTGCGCAGACAAAAAATGTCGTGATTATCGAGGGCTTTTATAAGCGGTCGGGATACCCCACCTTCGTGTATTACAATTCTTCCTACTCGGCCATCGCTTCGCCAGTAACTGATCTGCAGGCCATAAAAAACATGACCGTCAATCTCTATGCCAAGCTTTACCAGTCCAATAACCAGGTGTTTACGTCCAGTTCGGTATCGGTAAATCTGCGCAACAGGAAGACAAACCTATGACAAAGCAGCAGGGCGGCCACGTACTGACATGGGTGATGGGCTTCTTGGCGGCCATATCCGTCATCCTGGTAGCCGCAACAAGCGTACTAGATCTGGTACTGGCTGATTCTATCCGTACCAACAAGAACCAGCTAACGCTTAATATCGCTGATGCAGGTGTTAATTATTACTTGTGGCACATGAGCCACGCGGGCGCCGACTTCCAAGACGGCAACACCGGCGGCACCCCGATAGCGGGCGGCGAAGTCAACGGCTTCTACGGCCCGTACGTGCATAATTATAAAGACGATAACGGCGTGGTAGTTGGTAAATACACCCTCTACATCCGGCCAAAATCAACCGGTTCAACCGTAGCTATCGTACGTGCCATCGGCGAGACACCCGAGGGCAAGAACCGCCGTACAGTCGAAGCCGAGATCGGCGCGCCGTCATTCGCCAGCTACGGGCTGGTGGGCGATACCGCCCTATGGTTTGGGGCGTCTGAGGCTGCCAACGGCCCGACTCACTCCAATGTTGGCATACGCATGGACGGCCCGAACAGTGGCGGCGACGTAACCAGCGCCAATACGACCTATGTACCGCCGAGTAACCTGGGCGGCAACGGATCGACATCACGCAACGGCGTCTGGTGCAACGCCGGCACCGACTGTGCTGCCCGCAATTCTACCCGCAACAACGGCACCTGGCGCTACCCCGTACCGGCGGTAAACTTCAACGCCATAACCGGTGAGCTCTGCAGCATCAAAAAGACCGCCTTTTTATCTGATGCCAGCACCTCAGGCCTGGCTGTTGGCGCAACCGCCTGCAGTAATGTACCGGCTACCAGGACGGCAGCCTATATCCCCCGTTATCAGGCTACATTCAGCAGCACCAGAGGCTATTTAATCGAGCTAAACACCAGCGGCACCTACAACCTCTACGGAGTTGCTAACGAGACTTATGCCTTTACGAACAACAATAACTACACCTACCAATGGACCGCTGCCCTCACCGAGACGCTCATCCAAAGCAATATCACCATACCTGCCCAAGGCGTCATCTTCGTCGAAGATAACGTATGGATACGCACCAACCCCACTTTTAACGGACGCGTAACCATCGCTTCAGGCCGGCTTGCCAGCGCGACCGATCAGACCAGCGCGGTCATAGCCGATGATATCAAGTACGCTCAAAAAGACGGTACGGACGCCATCGGCATCATCGCCGAGAACAATATACTCATAGCACCATACGCGCCGCCGCGGCCCAACGATCCCAACTCCAGCTACCCGTTCGAAGTTGATGCTGCCCTTATTGCCAAGGACGGTTCGGTAAGAATAACCGATACCTATCTGGGCCGCGACGTACCGCACTGGAATGATGCGAACAAGAAACTACTGTACTACGGCTCAATCGCCAGCCGCAATATCTGGACCTGGCTGGTATCAGGCGGCGACAGTGACGGCTTCCAGTATAATGACACGTCATATGACTTCAACATGCTCTATGCCCCGCCGCCAAACTTCCCCATTACCAGCACCTATGACATCCTGAAGTGGCGCGAAATACTGGTAACACCATAGGAGAATCCCTGGCGAGTAAAGCAATTCTGGGCACCATATCTGGTATACTTAAAGGTAAAGCTAATGCTTATTTAATGCATGAATAATACATACTTCTATAAAGACAAGCCCCTGTTTGGACTGGATATCGGGTTTAACACGCTTAAGGTTATGCAGACTGAGGACAAGGGCAAACATACGTGCGTGGTTGGGTATGGTGTCGCCAATTTTCCTTCACAGGCTATCAAAGAGGGTGTAATTACAGATTACGAGGCGCTTGCCAAGTCGGCCGTTGAACTATTTGAAAAGAACATTATCGGCTCGATATCTACCCGCCGCGTGGCCGCAACTATCCCTGCCTCCAAGGCATACTCGCGTGTCATAACCGTCCCGGCCCGCCTGAGCAGCAAACAGCTCGACGAAGCCGTACGGTCAGAAGCCGAGCAGTATATCCCCATGCCGCTTGACGAACTTTACCTGGATTACACACCGACAGCAGTGATTGAGGATAACCAAGAAGTGCTGGTGGTTGGTATACCAAAAGAAATCGTAGACTCATACATGAAATTTTTTGAGATTACTGGGCTGGAAGTCTGCGCCATCGAAACGACCATCTCGGCTGCCAGCCGCATCATTGCCAGGGCCGAGCACAGCGATGAGATCCCTACCATCCTAATCGACCTCGGCTCACTGTCAGTGGACCTCACGGTATTCGACAAAAACCTGGTGGTAAACGGCACTATCCCTGGCGGCGGCGACGATTTTAGCAGCCGTATCGCCGAGAAACTAGGCATACCAAAAGAAGAGGCCAACACCCTTAAAACCAAGTACGGCTTGGGCGTAAGCAAGAAGCAGGCCCAAATCCGTGAATCCCTGAAGCCGCAGCTCGACTCGCTTATCAAAGAAGTTAGGCGCGTCGTGCGCTTTTACGAAGAACGTACCGGCGGCAAGGCGACCATCGGCCAGATAATCACCATGGGCGGCGGCGCTAACATGCCAGGCCTGGTAGACTACTTGACCGATAACCTGCGTATTCCCACCCGTATGTGCAATTTCTGGAGCGATTTCAACCTGGACCGCCTGCAGCCGCCGCATGACGCCGAACGTTCCTTATACGTCACCGTAGCCGGCGCCGCCAGTATTAACCCTGCGGAGATCTGGAAATGATCATGCACACCGTGTTCGATTCAGCTTCAAGGGCTAATAACGGCCTGCAGCAGCTTTACCGCTCGGCGGCGTACTCAAGTACGCCTTCTCACCTGAAAACTGCTTCGGCGCGTTATTACTCCCCTTCACTTAACGAATCGAAATGGAGCGCATGCTCATGATAAACCTGATGCCGCCGGACAAAAAAGAGGTTATCTGGTACGCCAGGCGTAACAGTATACTTATTAAGTGGGTCTTCGGTATCGCCGCAGCCGGCTTGGGCGTCCTGCTGGTTGGTGCCAGCGGATTATTTTACCTGAAGCACGAGAGCAAATCCTACCAGCAATCCATCGAAACGACCAAAACTGAACTGACTGCCCAAAAAGAAGAAGAGACCCTTAAGCGGGCAGAAGAGATGAAGGGCAGCCTGCAGCTGGCCGTAGATGTTCTGTCTAAGGAAATTCTTTTCTCCAAGCTGCTCTCCCGCGTGGGCCAGCTCCTGCCCCCTGGCACGGTCCTGGAAAACCTGAATCTAACTAATGAACTGCAGGGCGGGATCGATCTGTCAATCGGTGCCGTATCTTACGAGGCGGGCGTTAGGGCGCAGGTAAACCTGGCCGACCCAAATAATGGCATCTTCGACAAGGCGGATATCGGCGCCGTGACGTGCGATTCGGGCGGCACATCGGATTACCCCTGCGTAGCCACGCTGAGGCTTTTGTTCTCCAAGGATAATAATGAGTTCTTAAAGCTCAACCAGGGGAATGACTGATGAGCAGCAAACGCGTCTTCTACTCCATGATTGCCGGTATAGTCTTGCTAATCGGCCTGTGTGCAGCTGGCACATACTTTGCGAACAAGCTTATCCTGGCGGAAGGCAAGGAGCTCAAGGAACTCAAGCTGCAAGATTCTGTCAGCAAGAAGCAAATTATTACCCTGCAACAAGCCAAAAAAGACCTGGTCGAATACGCCGAGCTTGAAAAGATTGCCAAGGCGGTTGTACCGCAGGAGAAAGACCAAGCACGCACAGTGCTTGAGCTGGTAAATCTGGCCCGCGAGTCGGGAATCACCATCCAATCTGTCAGCTTCCCTGATTCCCAGCTTGGCGAAATCAAAAAAGGCGGCACCGCGGCCGAGAAAAAGGCAGCCGAAGCCAACACCGGCACGACCCAGCTGACGCCGATTACCGGCCTGAAGGGCGTCTATGCCATGGAAATCACTGTTACCTCAGACACCAAGCAGCCCGTAACCTTTGATAGGCTCATAACCTACCTAACCAGGCTAGAGACCAACCGCCGTACCGCCCAGGTTTCCAGTATCAACATCGTGCCCGAAGAAAACGACCGCCGCGTTATAACCTTTACACTAACCCTAAACAGCTTTGTAAAGCCCTAAGGATACATCATGGAACGCGTAACAGAAAAAGTCACACAAACCGGGGAATTCTTCAGGCGCTATGTTGTCATCATTTGCTTTGTCATCTTTGGCGCTATGTACGGGTATTTGGTGTTTACTAGCAGTAACCAGGCTGCCCGTAACCCAAGTGACGCCGAAATTAATGAACGCTTGCAAGCCAGTAAGCGTACCAAGCTCGATGACAGCGCCGCCAAAGCATTGCAGGAACTAAGCGACCAAAGCGTAGAGATCCAGTCACTATTTGACGACGCCCGCAATAACCCCTTTTCGGAATAGTTACAGACTGTCGTTGCAGCCAGGGGAGAGCAGCCCGAGAATCCGGCTATGCCGGTTCGCGGCGCAATGAGAGGTGAAAACTGCCAGTGGCAGTTTGCAAGGCAAGCTTCTCTTGCAAACTTGTTTGCAAAGATGAAGTTGCGGGTCCGCGGAACGTGGGATACTCCCCTCTCATACGGCAACGCCGTTAATTACCGTGAAGCGCCAGGTTGCGCTCGTGAGAGCCAACGATGAGTTTTGATTTCTGATACGGATCCGGCACAAAGGTGAAGGTGTAGTTCTGTTGTTCGCCGGCCGTTTCTACGACCAAGGTGCCGTAATTTAGCACATGCGCAATTACACCCTTCTGGGTGACTGTGACGTCCTGGACATCGCCTATGGAAAGTTGTGATATTTTGCGGTTGAATAAGCTCACATACAGCACTTGGGCAATCTTCTCGCTGGTTACGTAGATAACATTGTTGCGGAATAAGAATGCCGCGATCCCAGTCATGACGGCTGCGCCCAGGACAATAAAGTATGCCAGCCCAACCAGCAGCGGCTTGAATCCGTTCAGTTCGCCAACACCGAGTATTTCATTCAGGTCCATGCTTGAGGCAATCCCCACAACCATGCTTATGCCAAAAATAACAAAGAGGCCCGACAGCAGGATAAGCACCAGGCCGAACTGATGTTTATGTATTTCTGTAACCATGCGTTCGTTGGAGTCAAACTCGATGTACTTGAAGAATTTGCGGCCCATCAGCGACATATGGTCTTGGGCAGCGGCACGGTTCCGGATATCAGCTTGTGATTCTTCCATATGCAACAAGTATATTACACCAGGCTGGTCTGCGTCTTATCGTCACTAGGTTTTTTATCTAGATGCTCATATGCTTTTGGCGTTACTTTGCGGCCGCGCGGCGTGCGCTCCAGCAAGCCTATCTGCATAAGATACGGCTCATAAAAATCTTCGATAGTGGTTGCCTCATCACCGGTAAGGGCGGCAAGGGTATTAAGCCCGACAGGATTAACTCCGTAATTTTCGATAATACGGCCCAGCAGATAGCGATCTGCGGGATCCAGGCCGAGTTCGTCTATTTCGAGCATACCGAGAGCTGCGTGAGTAGTTGTGGTATCTATGATTCCGTCGCCATTCACATCGGCATAGTCACGCACACGCTTAAGCAGGCGGTTAGCGATACGGGGCGTCAGGCGGGCGCGGGTAGATAGTGTCTTGGCTGCGCCGGGCTCTATCTTTGACTCAAGTATACCGGCAGCACGGCTGATTATCTTGGCAATCTGCTCGGGAGTGTAGAACTCCAGGCGGTGCATCATACCGAAACGGTCACGCAGTGGTGCAGCTAACGCGCCCGTACGGGTGGTGGCACCGATAAGCGTAAACTTAGGCACATCCAGGCGCAGGCTGCGGGCACTTGGGCCTTTGCCCAGCATAATATCAATTTTGTAATCTTCCATGGCGCTATAC
>JBATRZ010000061.1:0-25267 GCA_049292975.1 Saccharimonadales bacterium (SeqCode)
TGGTGGGCTCGTCTTCATCCCTTGGTGCCAAACTGGCGGTAGTCAATACTAGCGACCAAGAGGCACTGCTGATACGCGCCAACTCCACCCAAAGCAACAACCAGCCTATTATTAAGGTAGAAACCTCTGGCGGCACCGAATTGTTCCGGCTGCACAGCGCCGGCGGAGCCGACAACTTGTTCTTTGGCCGCAACGCCGGTAACTCCATTGCCGGTGGCACGAAGAACATTGCTATCGGTGCCACGGCTGGTGATTCATTGACGAGCGGCTACGATAACATCCTGATGGGTACCAACGCCGGCACCGCAATTAACACCGGTTACAACAATATCTTACTGGGTACCGATGCCGGCGCGGCATTAACCAGTGCTTCTGACAATGTCGCCATCGGTTATAGTAGCCAAGCATACGGCAACGCAAATTACAACGTTTCGGTGGGTGCCAGCACGCTTGCAAATGTAAGCCTGAGCGGTAGCTATAATTCGGCCTTGGGATATTCTGCCCTCCAGGCAAATACCAGCGGCCAATACAACGCTGGCGTCGGCTATGAGTCACTCCTAGGCAATACGACCGGTAGCTACAACTCGGCGCTTGGAACCGGCTCCTTATCTACCAATCAGACCGGTGCGAATAATACGGCCCTCGGTTCTGCTGCTCTCGGTTTGAACGTCAGTGGTAATGATAACACCGCCGTCGGCTACAACGCCGGACTTTATTCAACCGGTGCCGGCAATATCTTCCTTGGCTCCCAGGCTGGCGACAATTTGACCAGCGGCGATAACAACATTATCCTTGGCACTAATATCGACTTTGCCTCTGCCACCGGCTCCAATCAGCTCAACATCGCAGGGCTGCTAACCAGCACCAACTACACTAGCGGCAACCTGGTCATCGGTACCAGCAATACCACCGGCCAGCTGCTGGTACTAGACACCAAGACTGGCGCTGGCGACCCAACTGGTGTAAACGGCGGCATGTACTACAACAGCAACTCGGGCATAATCCGGTGTTATGAAGCCGGAACCTGGAAGAACTGCGATACCGCCTCTGGTTCTTCGCTGCGCTCGCTCAAGAGTAACATCAGCCAATTGGATATGGGCCTGGAAACCGTCAGGAGCCTGCAAGCAGTCCAGTACAACTGGATAGATAACGGCCGGGCTGATATTGGCTTTATTGCTGAGGATGTGGCAGCGATAGATTCGCGCCTGGCCGCCTACAACGGCTACGGCCAGCTGACCGGCGTAAACTATCTGCATATGTCGGCAGTATTGACCATGGCTATCCAAGAGCTGGACCTTAAGGTTACGTCGCTAGAAACCCGGTTGGTAGCAGTAGAGCAGGGTAAGTTTGCGGGTGATATCCGCGTAGGCGGCAAGATAATCACTGCCGGCAACCGGCCTGCTGTCCTGGCTGCCTCGGCCGTTGCCAACAACGCGGCGGTTAGTGTAAACGGCACCGATGTGGCCGGCAGCATAGCACTGCAGACAGGCAACATAACCCCTGGGGACATGACCATCAAGATCACCTTTAACGCACCTTACGCCAGCGGTACGCCTATAGCCACCCTAAGCCCGGTCGGCAGCCTTAGCGCGGGCACGGGTGCCTACATTGTTTCTATCAATGCTAACGAAATGGTTATTGGCTTCATTAACCCGCCCGCAAATAACCAGGCCTATACTTTCAACTATCATATTATCCAGGCCATCGCCAACAATTAAGCTTGTCTATGGCAAAGCGCTTAGCCTGCGGCGTACAAACGCTGTTACTTACCGGCGGCACTGAATGGCCGTTTTGGCAGGCAGGGCGTGCCGGCATAACTAAACAAGTACGTTTTTGGGCTTATATATGATAGGCTTAAAGTAGATTTGCGGGGTTAATACAGATTAGAATGAGTTTGACGGTTGCTATATTGAACCAAAAGGGCGGGGTAGGCAAAACTACCACGGCCGTAAACCTGGGCAGCTATCTTGCTAAGGCGGGCAAGCGCGTTCTGCTGGTGGATTTGGATCCCCAGGGCAATGCGACCAGCGGCCTGGGCATCAATAAACACACCCTAAACGAAACAATGTACGACGCGCTGTTTAATCACGAAGCCGCCCCAACCATCGTCCAGCATACGGAATTTTACGGTTTGCAGGTTCTGCCTGCCAATACTAACCTGGCAGGCGCCGAAGTGCAGTTGGTCAGCGCGCTTCAGCGGGAATTGCAGCTGCGCCAGGTGCTGGAGCAATTTGATCATGATTACATACTGATAGATTGCCCGCCGTCGCTTGGACTGCTGACAATCAACGCGCTCTCGGCCGCCGACTACGTGCTGATACCGGTGCAAACCGAATACTACGCATTAGAGGGCCTGAGCCAGCTGCTTAACGTGATAGAAAGGGTAAAGGCGGCCATAAATCCGGACCTGTCTATACTGGGCGTTGTCATGACCATGTATGATGCGCGCAATAGCCTGAGCGAACAGGTTAAGGCCGAACTGGCCAAGCACTTTGGCGGCAAATTATTCAAGACGATAATCCCGCGCAATGTACGCCTGGCAGAGGCGCCAAGCTTTGGTAAGCCGATAGGCGAGCATGACAAATGGTCTAAGGGGGCTAGGGCTTATAAAGCACTCGCAAAAGAGGTAATGCAACGTGTCTAGAGCTTATCTGCCATATCTCTTTTTACTGCAAACTTCATCTGACGCGTCACACATTTGTTTTAGTTTGCAACATACCAAAGGGTATGTTTTGTCACAGAAACAAATGGGTAACATCGCCAGAATGAAATCATCTAAAACAAAAGGAGGTAGCAGATGAGCTCTAAAAAGCCAACGGGACTGGGCAAAGGCTTTGATGCCCTCATGCCCCAAAATCTAGAAAACTTGCTGGTTGAAAAGAGTAAAGACCGAGTACAAAATGTGTTCATTCGGGACATTTCACCCAATCCTGGCCAGCCCCGCCGCAGCTTTGACGAGGTGACGCTTAAAGAGCTTGCAGACTCCATAAAACAGTACGGCGTGCTGCAGCCGCTGCTTATAAGCCCCAAAGGCAACGACAAATATCAGATAATTGCCGGTGAACGCCGCTGGCGGGCTGCTAGCCTGGCCGGCCTGGATAAAGTGCCGGTAGTTATACGTACCAGCGAGGAGTTGGAACAGCTGGAAATGGCGTTGGTTGAGAATATCCAGCGCGTAGATCTGGCACCGCTTGAACAAGCCGTGTCCATACAGCGTTTGCACGAACTGTTCCATATCAGTATCGATGATATATCCAGGCGTTTGGGTAAAGCGCCGTCTACCATCACTAACATAGTCCGCTTATTGCAGCTGCCGCCGGCAGCCCAGGAAGCGCTGCAGAGCCAGCGTATTAGCGAGGGTCACGCCCGCTCGATCCTTGCACTTAAGGAACTGCCCGAACAGCAGGAACAACTGCTGCTGCTCATCCAAAGGCACGGCTGGTCGGTGCGCCAGGCAGAGCAGTTTGTGGTGGCTGCCAAGAGCGGTGCCGGTAATGCCGAAAAGGCTCAGAAACGCACGGCTGCCACGACGCCGGAAACTAAGCAGCTGTCCAAGGTGCTAAAGCACCCGGTTAGTGTCAGCCACATGGCGCAGGGCGGGCGGTTGATTATACGGTTTAAGACCGATGATGATCTGGACGATCTGATTAAATTACTGGGCTCTGTAAAAAGCTAAATGTATTTGCTCTTCTTTAGATAAAGAAGCAAATCCATACTTTTCTGTATGACAGAAAAGTATGCAAAAGAGCTCGCGCCCACCAAAAACACGATTGAAACACGGCAAGCAATACCGCGCCATAAGAACGACCACAAGGGTTCGCCCTAAATTTCCATACTGATTTAGGTAGGAAATTCAGGGTTGGCTTATGGCTTGATCCGGCATTGCTTGCCCGTGTTTCATCGGATTTGTGGCGGAATGCGCACTAAATGCAGAAGCCGCTGGCAAGCCAGCGGCACTATTAAAAATAAGCGGCACTCCCGGGCCGCATCCATGGGCTTAAAGCCGGCATTCCGCAGTGCCGCTGATCCGGGTGTTGGTCAAACGCACAATTATTGCTGGACACGTGTTTAAGCCCTTATTCTGCCTCTAAAAAAATAAAAAGAAGAAGGGTGAGTTGTGTCCAAGCATTGTGCTGTTTGACAACAAGCCGGGTCACGGGCGCTGTGGGCCGGTCAGTTTTTTGGCTTCTTTTTTGCTGACCCAAAAAAGAAGTGACTTGGTTCTTCGTCTGAAGAACTTCAAATTAGATTTGCTTATTTATCCCAAAGAATAACTAAAAGCGCCTGGCTTCGCTAAGCGGCAAAATACGTACAGATAGCGTGCCGACAATATCATGGGCAGGAATAGCGCCAAAGGTGCGTGAATCAAGCGAATTATCGCGGTTATCGCCCACCACAAAGACCTCGCCCGCGCCCACCCGTATATCTACTTTGCCATCGGTTGATCCGGTAATTTTCTTGCCGTAATCAAGCGCTTTATCTGGCTCAAAACCATTTGGATTGGCATCGTTAAAAACAGTCATAATGCCGTCATTCACCACCACACGCTCGCCGGGCAGGCCAATGACGCGCTTGATGAGCTGCTTTTCTTTGTCGGTATTGAAGTTATACATGCCTTGTTTGACGAACACCACGACAGTACCGCGCTGCGGGATGTAATCGCTCTTGGTTATGCGTGCCCAGGTGCGGCTGGCCTTCCAGATGATAAGGCGGTCCTGAGTGTTGAGGGTTGGGTTCATGCTGGGGCCATCGACTTCATAAGATTGGAACACAAAGGCCGTAATGGCCAGTGCCAACAGCGGTGCTATCAGCAGGATGACGATGGTGCCAAGAACGCTCTTCAGGCCCTCGCGGTCGTGCCTGTCTTTGTGCGGCGCGGCAGGCGGCAAAACTGAGCCAGTTGCAGGGGCTGGCTGGCTGGCGGGGGTGTAGGTTGGCTGCATAATCGATTACTAACTATAACTGAAAAAGACCGCAGACAAAACTGGCCCTTGAATCAGCTTAGAGAGAGGGCATCCCAAGCTGGTTCTCAGTATAACGGCGTACGATTTTTGGGTGGGCAGAAAGGGCCGTTATCCAGATAAAGCTCCCATCCATAAGCGGTTTACTGGGCGCCTGCAAACAGGTATACTGGACAGGTTATTTAGTCATGGATAATTTTAGAAACAAAAGACGGCCGCAAAACGGTTCGATAGATGGGTTCATAAGTCATAGGCAACCTGGGCGGCAGGGGAGCCCTGATCTGCGTGCCTTTGACCAGTATTACCGCCCGCCGGCGGCGGCCAGGCCGCCGGTGCGGCCATTAAAAGCAGACTCATTCAGGGGTGTAGACGGCTTTTCGCCAGGCGTCCAACCAGCTATCCAGAATCCTGCCGCCCACAACAAGCCGGCGGAATTTACGCTTAATTTCGATGAACCCCAGCGCGAGACAAGACGCCCGCAATTCGAGGAGGCAGAAAAGCCCAAGCGCCGGCTGTTTAGGCGCAAGAAGCACGCCGGCAGGCATGCCAAAAGCCACAGCAAGCGCCGTTTGGGCTTGAAGTTTGGTGCAGGCTTGGCCGCACTGATTATCCTGATTACTGCCGGCATCGGCCTGAGGGCTTTTCTGGCGGGCCGCAATATATTTAAGGGCGGCGGCAACTCAGCCATCTTAAACAACCAGGACGTTGATCCGGCCCAGCTGAAGGGCGAAGGCGACGGCCGCGTTAATATATTGCTGTTAGGCAAGGGCGGCGCCGAACAAGCCAGCGGGCCTGACCTGACAGACACCATCATCGTTGCCAGCATCGATCCGATTGCCAAAGAGGCGGCGCTGCTGAGTATCCCGCGCGATTTCTGGGTCAAGACATCCGGCGGCTACCAATCTAAAATTAACGAAGTTTACGCCAACGCCAAAAACGCCGCCCTGGACAAGTATCCATACAAAGAACGCGCGTCCGGCCAGGCCAAGACGGCTGCCGAGAAGTCCGGCGTAGACGCCCTTAAGAAGGTGGTCAGCGATTCGATGGGCGTACCAATCCACTATTACGCCATGATTGACTTTGCCGGCTTCAAAAAGGCAATTGACACCGTAGGCGGCATCGATATAAACGTTAGCGAGGATATGGCTGTTAAGGAGACGATGTGGATCAATGGCCGCAACTACGCACTCAACGTACCCGCCGGACAGGCGCACTTTGATGGCACGCGCGCCCTGGCGTTCTCGCGCTCGCGCAAAACTAGCGCCAAGGGCGACTTTGCCCGTTCGGAGCGCCAGCGTGCAGTAATCTTAGGCCTAAAGGACAAGGTGCTTAGCACCGGTACGCTGGCCAACCCGCTTAAGATTAACCAGCTTATCAGCGACTTCGGCGATCAAGTTTCGACTGACTTCAGCGTCAATGAGATACTGCGCGTTTATGACTTGGCCAAAGAGATACCGGGTGACAAAGTGGTGTCTGTGGGCTTGGATGAACTAGTGGCGGGCGACCAGATAAACGGCCTGTCAGTGCAGGTGCCCAAGGCAGGCGTTTTTGACTTTAGCGAAATTCAAAACTATGTGCGCAATATAATGCGTGATGCCTTCCTGAAGAAAGAAAATGCCAAAATCATGATTCTGAACGGCACCGGCACAGCCGGCCTGGCTACCAAGACCAGCAAAGAGCTTAAATCATACGGCTACAACATTTTGTCTGTAGGCGATGCGCCCACCAAGAATTACACCAGTACCGTGCTGGTAGATTTGCGCGGCGGCAAGAACAAATACACCCAGAGCTATCTGGAAAAGCGCCTTGGCGTCAAGGCGGCCAGCCGCCTGCCCGATGCTTCGATTAACGCATCTGCCGCTGATTTTGTTATTATTATAGGCAGCAATGAGACGAGCCGTAGCCAAAATTAAGCCCAAAGCTGGGTTTAGCAAGTTTGTGCACTGGGCCTTGGTGCTGGTGCTGCCAATGCTGGTGTTTATCTTCGTGCGCTGGAACATCCTGCCGCTGGCCTACCTGGTGGTACTGCTCAGCAAGTGGCGCATGTTTGCAGTGCGCCCGCGCCACTGGCCGGCTAACATACGCGCCAATGCCATAGATATCATCGTTGGCCTGTCATTTGTCGTCTTTATGGCGCAGGCTCCTACCCAGGCATGGCAGCTGGTCTGGCTGCTCGGTTATGAGATATGGCTGCTCAGCGTCAAGCCGCGTTCTGATATGTTTTGGATAGCTATTCAGGCTGGACTGGGGCAGTTCCTGGGCCTGACGGCGCTGTACCTGCTGTGGGGCCAGTCTTCGCTGCTACTGCTGGTAATCGCCTCGTGGTGTATCTGCTACCTGGCGGCCCGCCATTTTTTCAGCAGTTTCGACGAGCCGCTTAACAGCATGTTGTCGCACATCTGGGGCTATGTGGGCGCTGCCTTGACCTGGGTGTTAGGACACTGGCTGTTATATTACGGTTTCCTGGCCCAGCCGGTCTTGCTCCTGTCGCTCATCGGCTACAGCTTGGCAACCATGTACTACCTGGAGAACAATGACAAGCTGTCTGCGCTGGTGCGCAGGGAGATCCTGCTTATCATGAGCGCCATTATCCTGGTTATCATCCTGTTCTCCGACTGGGGAGACAAGGCGGTATAAGGTATTCCTCAGCAAAAAGGGGTAAGCTGGAACGTACATAAGCACTAAAGTTAAAAGAGCAGGCAATGAAGTTGAAAAAAGACATCACAGCAGAATTACCAAATGCAGCGCCAGCCGCCGATAAGCCGTTGCAACCCGTCGTCAAGCAGCAGAGCCATAGCAAAAAGGGCCTGAAACGTCCGGTATGGGCGGCGCAAGCTTTGATGGTGCTAGTGGCAGTGGCCGCGGGCTTTGGCGGCGGTTGGCTGGGAGCCCGCTCCCGCAGCATCGACAGCTCCAACATAAACACTACCGAGGCGCGCCAGCAAATTGTCTCCTCAGAGGGTGAACTTATAAGTGAGATCACCAAAGAAGTCGGCCCGAGCGTAGTCTCTATTAGCGTTACATCCGAAGAAGTCGGCCAGGGTTTCTTTGGCCCGGAATCGTACGAGTCGGCAGGGGCAGGCACGGGCGTGATTATCTCTGAAGACGGTATTGTCATCACCAACCGCCACGTTGTACCAAAGGGCACGACATCCGTAAGCGTGACGTTGTCTGACGGCACCAGCCTGGATGAAGTTGAGGTCATCGGCCGTACTGCCGATAGCGACCCGCTGGATATCGCTTTCTTAAAAATTAATGACGCTAAAGGCAAGGACCTAACAGTCGCTTCCTTGGGCGACTCGGCGGCCATGGAAGTCGGCGACCGCGTGATAGCCATTGGCAACGCGCTTGGCCAGTTTGAAAACACCGTTACCAGCGGCATCCTCTCTGGCTACGGCCGTGATATTGAAGCCAGTGATGGTACTGGTTCGACCGCCAGCACCGAGAGCCTGCAGAACCTGTTCCAGACAGATGCAGCCATAAACCCCGGTAACTCGGGCGGCCCGCTTATGAATTTAAGCGGCGAGGTCATTGGTATCAACGTAGCCGTAGCCGAGGGCCAGAGCATCGGTTTTGCCATTCCTATTAATGACATTAAGGGCTTGATTGCCGGCGTGCAGAAAAACGGCAAGCTGGAGCGCCCGTACCTGGGCGTACGCTACATCTCGCTTACGGACGACGTGGCATATTACTACAATCTTAATACCAAGCGCGGTGCCTACGTAGCGCCTAACCAGGCTGGCCAGCAATCAATCATTGACGGCAGTCCAGCCGACAAGGCCGGCCTGCAGGAAAAGGACATCATAACCAAGATCAACGATATAACTATAGATGAGAAGAACAGCCTGGTGTCTGTGCTTGGTAAGTTCGGTGTAGGCGATACGGTCAAGCTAACCATCATCCGTGACGGCAAAGAACAGGTTTTGGATGTCAAGCTCGAAGCCGCCGAGCAGTCGTAACCAAGTTATACACAGCCGCAGCAGCTAATCGTACATAAATATTACGATAAGCGTAATATATGCTACACTTATGGTAATTCAACAGGGTAGCAAAGTGAAATCACGCACAAAGCAAGGTGTTAAGGGTATTATAATAATTCTGGGTCTTGTCACGGGGCTGATAAGCGGGGCGTTAGTAAATGTCAGCGCGCAGTCAGCCGGAACGGCATTATATACCATAGAGACAAGCGGGCCAGTAACGGTATCAACCGAATTCGATGCGCGGCTTTTTGTGACGGCTACAGGGGCCAACATTTATAACGGAGATGTCAAGGTTGATCTTGCTAACCTTACTTTTATTGATTACTCACCCGCTAGCGGGAATCCGTTTGTTGGTGCCAATATACGCGTGGCCAGCAGCTCTACAAGCGTGACGGTCATGTTCGGCCACATCGGAGCGTCCGCCGGCAGCTCCGGCAAGGTACAAATAGGCAACATACGCCTGCGAGCGGCCGATAGCGCCGGCACGGGGCAAATGAACTTTAGTACGCGTAACGCCTTTGACGGTCCTGGCGAACGCATGACGGCAAATGCACAGAACGCAACCATCACCATAAATGCCCCCGCTGCACCGCCAAGCGACGGCGGTGGCAGCAGCGCCGGAGGCTCAGGAAGTAGCTCTGGCGGCAGTACGGCCAGGCCGCCCGCCAACGGCGGTAATACCGGTACGACTAATCCGGTTGATAACCCAAATCCCGGCAGCAGCGCCGAGAAACCCGGCGAAGGCGCAGAAATCGTCAGCGAAGATGAGCTTAGCAAGATCGTCACCGCAGGTACAGAACCGGGCAACAGCGACACGGTAGCAAGTACAAAAAAATCATCCAACTTTAGGTTGCCACTGATAATCGGCGGTATAGCAGCAGTTTTGGCAGCAGCTGGCGCAGCGATCAGGATATTGCCGGGCCGTCTGGCCGCCCGGCGCAAAGTGGCGGGCCATGCGGCCGGCTCGAGCGGTTTTATCGGCTCATCCATGGACAGCGCACCGTCTTCGCCCAAAAAAGTAATTACTAATTCCGATGATACAAAACAACCCCCGTCCGGTGATGGCCCAACCATAATCACACCGCAGCAATGAGCAGGAAAAGAGCACGGATTATGAATAAGATCAACAAAATCAAGAATACGTCAAGGAAATCGAAGCTCATAGGCATCGCCGCTTTTGTGGTTGTGTTTGGCGGAATTGGCGGACTCATAATACACCGCTCAAATGCTGCCGCAGGACTTTGTTCTACAACTGATGTAATTGGCACATCAACAATTGCAGTCACGGCGCCGGAGACGGCAACCTATCGTCTCTGGGTGCGTATGCAGGTGCCCGAAACAACTAATACCAATAATCTGAATGGCGTCAGGTTAGAGCTGGCCGGATCTTCCAATCAGTGCTTCACGGTAACTACCGCCAATGCGAATGCCGTAAACCAGTGGCAATGGATTAATTCTGACGCGCAGGCGGCATCGACGGCTCATATCACCGCGCAACTGCCCGCCGGCAACTACAGCGCCAAAATCCTTGGCCTCAAGGCAGGTGTGCGTGTAGACAAAGTATTGCTGCTTAAATCAGATAACACCTGTACGCCAGACAATGTCTTTGGCGCAAACCGCAATCCGGGCGACAACTGTACGACATCGGCTCCGAATGTTTCAATGACCGCAGATGCTAACCCAATAACAAGCGGTACGGGCACTACCATCCGCTGGACTACCACAAACGCCGCGAGCTGTACGGGCAGCGGAGCATGGGGTAATAATACCCGTGCTACATCGGGCAGCTTTGGCACCGGCAACCTGTCTGCCAACCAGACCTATAATCTCAGCTGTACTGGCACGGGCGGCACCGGCAACGGTTCAATAACTGTAAACGTAACCGCACCGCCGGCACCTACCGTATTCCTGAATGCTAACCAGACCACTGTTGTCTCCGGCAGCGCCACTACCATTAACTGGAGCTCAACCAATGCCACGAATTGTGCCGCGACAGGCGGCAGCAACGGCTGGGCCAACGCAAATCGTGCTACATCGGGCAGCTTTGGCACCGGCATCCTGTCTGCCAACCAGACCTATAACCTCAGCTGTACTGGCCCTGGCGGTACCGCGGCAGCTACGCCAGTAACCGTGACGGTTACGGCGACCCCGCCTCCAAACGATACTGCTAATCCTATCGTAAACATGAATTTTGATAACTTTACTTCGCCGGCCGGCGAAGTAAACCGCCTCGTAAATAACGTCAAGTCCGTTGTCTGGCGTCCGACCGCAGAAGATGACAGCGGCAATTACACACTGGTGCTCAGGGTCAATGGCCAGCCAATCAGCCTTACCGGCGGGGCCTACACCTTTGGCGGCGGCACGACCGCTACAACCGGCAACGGCGACTACGAGCTAGCGGCTACTGCAACCGATGGTGCTGGCAAGGTTACTACCCGCACATTGACCATTCGTCTCCGCCACCCAGACATTGACCGAAGCGGCATTATTGATTCAGGTGACTTTGGCTTGCTGTTACGCAGCTGGAACCAATCTAGCAGCCGGCTTGACCTTGATACCGACAACACGATTAGCTCGGGCGACTTTGGCATCCTGCTGCGCCGCTGGAACAGCACCCAATAGAACAACCCTGGCCGCTAGCACCAAAGAAGTATCTAATGTCAAGTTAATCCAATAAGGCCGCAAGTGCGCCAAGCGGCAGCCTTAGATAATAATGCACATGCGTTATTGGAGCAGCTTGGCAAACCAGTTTCTTCTATATCAAAGACGCTAAGCCAAAAGACCTGGTTTGTTAGCTAAGAATACTTGGATAAAATCTTCCCTCTGCTGCATGGCGTAGCCTGCTTTTTGGGCGATTTTGGCTAGTGGTTTATGCTGGAAGGGCAGGCTCTCGGTTAAAATGTGTGATGGTTGCTGCCGGAGCAGTGAAATTTGCCGGAACATCTTACGATATAAGTCCAGGCCGTCTTTGCCGCCGAAGATAGCGACCGCCGGTTCCTGCATAGCAGCCTCGTTAATAGTATGGCCGCTGGGCACGTACGGCAGGTTGGCCAGGATAATATCTATCTCTACGTCATACAGGGGCTCTAACAGATTGCCCTCATAGAATGCAACGTTCGCACCCAGATCTTTGGCATTTTTGTGCGCAATGGCCAGCGACTCAGGCAATATCTCAGTGGCATGAACAATAGTTTTTGGCAATTCAAGCTTAGCGGTGATAGCTATAGCCCCGGAACCTGTCCCCAAATCAGCTATCACAACACCCCCTCCCGTTTTCTGGGATCTGACCCCAGAAAATGAGTTTTTATGTTCTAACATGTTTTTTAGTTCAGTAATCATCGTTTCAGTCTCGGGCCGGGGCTGCAGGGTAGCGGGGCTAACCTGGAAATTCCGGCCATAAAACTCGCTCCGGCCGCGTATATAGGCTAATGGTTCATGCGTGCTGCGTCTCAGGAGCTGCTTTTCCAGCATCTCCAGAGTGGCACCCCGAACGGGGGTTTCGGGGTGGGCTAACAGATATGCGCGGTCTTTTTTTAAGGCGTCCTCAAGCAAAATCAGGGCATCCAGATGAGCTGATGGCACCTGTGAATCTTTAAGGAGCCCTGTGGCGCGAGCCAGCCAATCACCAGTCTGGCATACGTTCAATTTATATCTCCTGATTCAGAAGTTCGTGTTCGGCCTGGTGCAATTGTTCGACAATGTCATCGATTCCCCCTGCCATGGCAGCGGGGATGTTAGAGCGGGAGTAACCGATACGATGGTCGGTAATGCGGTCCTGGGGGAAGTTGTAGGTGCGGATTTTCTCCGAACGGTCGCCTGAGCCGATTAATTTGTTGCGTTCAGATGATAATTTGGCATTTTCTTCGTCAATCTTGGCTTGCAACAGGCGGGACCGCAGAACGCCCATAGCCTTGAGCTTGTTTTTGATCTGGGATTTTTCATCTTGGTTGGTCACGACAATACCAGTTGGGATGTGGGTGATGCGTACGGCCGAGTCGGTGGTATTAACGGATTGGCCGCCGTGCCCGCCCGAACGGTACACATCGACACGCAGTTCATTGTCCTTGATCTCAATATCGCTTTCTTCGGCCTCCGGCAGGATAGCCACGGTCACGGTACTGGTATGGATACGGCCCTGGGATTCGGTAACGGGCACACGCTGCACGCGGTGCACACCAGCCTCGAACTTTAGTGTACCGTAGGGTTCAACGCCGGTAACTTTGAAGCTGATTTCTTTAGAGCCGCCAGCCTCGGACGGGCTTTCCGATATAAGTTCGGTCTTAAAATTATGCAGTTCACAGTAGCGTACGTACATGCGGTATAGCTCGGCCGCGAACAGGGAAGACTCGTCGCCGCCAGCCGCGGCGCGGATTTCGATGATGGCATCGCGCTCGTCGTTGGGGTCACGCGGAGTCAATAACTCCGCAAGTTTCAAATTGCAAGCTTCAAGTTGCAAGTTCAGATTCTGAAGTTCGGTGCGGGCTAGCTCGGCTAACTCATCATTGCCTTTGGCTAGTTCTTGCGATTCTACAATCTGTTTTTGCATTTTTTCATGCTCGTCAAACAAGCCAACAAGATTATGCAAATCACTCAAACGCTTGGCAAGCTTGGGGTAGTTTGGCGTGCTAAAGATGCCCGGATCTTGTAGCTTGGTTTCCAGTTCTTGCAGTTCGGCTCGGTAGTTTTGTGCTTTTTCTTCCATGTAATTAATTATCCCATGACATGTAACCTGTCACATAACTGTAACGTGTCGCTATTTACGATTGGCCACCTAATAGTTACATGATAATTGTAACAGTTTCGTGACAGGTTATAGGGTATTAGGATAATTTATTTGGAGCCGAGTTTTTTAACTTCGGCTTTTTGCTCGCTCTTGCGCGGCTTCTTGGAGGTTTTGGCTTCGCGGGCGGCCTGGGCAAGCTCCCGGCGGGCCTTGAACTTATCTACGCGGCCTTCGATATCTACGATACGCTCTTCACCGGTAAAGAACGGGTGGGAGGCGCTGGAAATGTGCACCTTAACTAGCGGGTACTGGTTGCCGTCTTCCCACTTAACGGTCTCTTCAGAGGCAATAGTGGAGCGCGTCAAGAATTTGGCGCCGTTGTTGAGGTCTTCAAAAACAACCAGGCGGTAATCTTTTGGGTGCAGGTCTTTTTTCATATCCAGATGATTATAGCCTATCTGTTGCATTAGGTCAATACATCTGTTACAATAACCCGGTATTAATTAAGCAGTTTTGGGATCAAATCCTCCTTTACTTAACCCGTGCAGGGCAGTAAGGGTACCCATAACGAAGAACAAGGATAGAACATTTCCACCTTGCACATATTGGGCGATTTCTTGCGCTTCGCACTTACCGTATTTGAATACGGCCCGCTTACGCAACTCATAAATCATCCCAATCTGCGCTAAGGTGCAAAATGTTCTACAAGAAAGGACAAACCATATGGCTACGCAAGTAGACATCAAAGAACTGTTGGCTGCGGGCGCGCACTTCGGCCACAAGACCAGCCGCTGGCACCCAGCTATGGCGCCTTACATTCACAGTAAGCGCGGCGGTTCACATATTATTGACCTAACCAAGACAGTTGAAAAGCTAGAAGAAGCCCTGAGCTTCCTGACTGCTACGACGGCTGCCGGCAAGCAGATCCTGATTGTCGGCACCAAGCGCCAGGCGCACGATATCGCTCTAAAGCTGGCTGCTGACCTGAGCATGCCATACGTCACCGAGCGTTGGGCTGGCGGTATGCTGACCAACCGCAATACCATCCAGGGGCGCATCAAGCACCTCAAGGACCTTGAGGCCAAGATGGAATCAGGCGAACTGGCCAACAAATACAACAAGCTCGAAGTCCAGCGTTTTCAGGAAGAGATTGATACCATGAACGTACTGTACGGCGGCATCAAGGACATGCACCAGCGTGTCGGCGCGGTCTTCGTATTCGATCCGGGCCACGACAAGAACGCCGTAGCCGAGGCCAAAAAACTAGACCTGCCGATTATCGCCATTTGCGACACCAATGCTAATCCAAGCGGCATTACCTATCCAATCCCGTCTAACGACGATGCCATAAAGACCCTGCAGCTGATTGCTGATTACGTAAAGGCTGCTATCGAAGCCGGACAGGCCAAAGCCAAGGCCACTGCAAAGCCAGACAAGACCGAAGAACCCGCAAAAGCTGAAGCTTAAATCACATTTAACAATTCACATTTTTCAATGTAGCTGCAATGTAAACTGGTAAATGAAAAATTATCGTGAAATGACAAATGTAAAATGATAAATTGGAGCTAAATATGAACATCGAAGACGTAAAAAGATTAAAATCACTAACCGGCGTCGGCCTGACTGATGCCAAGCTAGCCCTGGAAGAGGCCGGCTGGGACTTTGATAAAGCCCTGGAAGCCATGCGCAAAAAAGGCCTGACCAAGGCCGAAAAGCGCGGCGAGCGCATTGCTCGGGCGGGGTTGGTAGGCACCTACAACCACGACAGCCGCATCGGCGTACTGGTAGAAGTAAACTGCGAGACAGATTTTGTGGCCCGCAACGAAATTTTTACCGGTCTGGTCAAGGACATCGCCATGCATATCGCCGCCAGCAATCCGGAATTCGTAAGCGCCGAGAACATCCCCGCCGATGTACGCGAAGCCAAGAAGCAAGAGCTGCTAACCGGTGACGCACTGAAGGGCAAGCCCGCCGACATGGCCGATAAGATCGTTGAAGGCCAGCTGGGTAAATACTTTGCAGAAAAATGCCTGGCTAGCCAGCCGTTCATCAAGAACCCCGACCAGACGGTAGATGAATTCGTAAAAGAGCACATCGCCAAACTTGGCGAGAACATTGTGGTGCGCCGGTTTAGCCGCATCGCTTTGGGTGAAGTAGCTTAATTCTAAGCGCGGAGGCGCCTAGCTGCATAGCTTTTTATGGTTCCCCCTTAGTGTATGTGTGAAATACGGTTTGTTCCGCGCTGGGGCCTAGCGCTGCATTACCGTGTAACAAAACTACACACAGCCCGTAGCGTTGGCCGCGGGCTTTGATGTTTAATAAGAAAGCAAATGGATTCAAAACTACTCAGCCCCAAATACAAGCAAGCCCTAGACCTAGTCACCATCCTATTTATGGAAAAGCTGCGGGCTGACGGCAAGACGCCCTATGTAGTGCATCTTGTTGGCGTGAGCCGCATTGTATCCCAGGTTTCCGATGATGAGGACGTGCAGATTGCGGCCTTGCTGCATGATGTAATTGAAGACATCAATCCTGCTATTTATAACGAGCAGCAAATGCGTACGGATTTTGGCGGCAAGATAACTGATATCGTCATTGCCGTAAGTCACAATCAGCCAAAATACGGCAAGGTCAAAGCTGCAAGACTTTACCTTGAACAGATTGGGGCGGGAAGCCAGGAAGCCTGCCTGGTCAGTGCCGCCGACATGCTGCACAACTGTCTGGACTTGATAGAGATGCACCATAGTATGCCCGGTTTAATGAAAGCCCGGTTTGGCGGCGAAAAAGCCCGCGGCAGACAATGGTTCTGGAGTGAACGACTTGCCATTCTGGCCGAGAAGCTCGGCAATGACCACCCCATCATCAAAGAGCTTGGACCTTCGTGGCAACGGCTCAGTGAAATCCACGCCAAAATAGCGTAACAGCTCACCTGGGTTTGCACATTCCGGGCGTAAACCAAAATCGTGACTTTTTAACGAACAGCCAGATTTGTTCCGGATGTTGCAAAAGGATTCCTGTCGTCAAAAAATCTCACTGTATTCAAATACGTCTTATGTTTTTGTGCCCGGTTTTCATCACGGACTGCACTAAACCGCGGCAAGCTGTACTATAATTAGAGTTACAAAGGAGCAACCATGACACCGCAGCAAGTCGTTAGTGATGCAGAGACCAAATTTAAAAAGGCCCAGGAACATTTTGAAGAAGAACTCAAAAAAATCCGTACCGGCCGGGCACATCCAGGCATGCTGGACGGTGTCGCCGTACTGGCATATGGAGCCACCATGCCGCTTAACCAGACCAGCACTATAACCGCGCCGGAGGCTACTTTGCTGCAGATTACCCCGTTTGACCCAGGCAACCTGCAGGCCATTGTGTCGGCTATCCGTGACAACCCAAGCCTTGGTCTCAATCCAAGCGACGACGGCCGGGTGGTGCGTGTCCCCATCCCATCTCTGACCGAAGAACGCCGCCGCGACATCGTGAAGCAGCTGGGCGGCAAGGTAGAAGAATGCATGGTGGCCCTGCGCGGGGTACGCCATGATGCCCTGGGTACGCTAAATGATGCCAAAAAGGACAAAGATATTTCAGAGGATGATTACAAACGTTATGCCGGACAGGTAGAGGACCTGATGAACAAGCAGAAAGCTTCAGTTGATGCGGCCGCCAAAGCCAAAGAAACCGAAATCATGACGGTGTAGTGGCCTTGAGCGGGGGACACCCCCGCTCAACGTGCCGGGTGCCGGCAAAGCCGGACACTCGGACTGCTCACCCCCGAGCCTACCAACGAGCAAAGATTATCGTATGCTTGAATCTAAAGAAAACAAGGAAAAGATAGAATTACCCAGGCATCTGGGGCTGATCCTGGACGGCAACCGCCGCTGGGCAACAGAACAGAACCTGCCTACGCTGAAGGGCCATTACCAGGGCGCCGAAGTACTGAAAGACATAAGCCTGGCGGCCTTCCGCTATGGCGTGCCGTATGTCTCGGCCTTCGTGTTTTCAACCGAGAACTGGGCGCGCTCCAAGACAGAGGTCAGTTACCTTATGCGGCTTATTATCAAGTTTGTAGACAAATACCTGGCCGAGCTGAGTGAAAACAAGGTGCGGGTAGTGCATGTAGGCGCCCGGGATGGGCTGCCTAAGGCCGTGCTGCAAGCGCTTGATAAGGCGGTGAAGCATACGGCCAAGTTCGACCAGGGTACCCTGGCGCTGTGTATCAATTACGGCGGCCAGCAGGAAATAGTTGATGCGGCCAAGCTGCTGTTGCGCCGCGGCGTCAATCCGAACCGCCTAAGCGTGCACGAATTCGAGCAATACTTATACGCGCCGGATCTGCCGCCCGTGGATCTGGTAGTCCGCACCAGCGGCGAGTACCGCATCAGCGGTTTTATGTTGTGGCGGGCTGCCTACGCCGAGTACATCTTTGTAGACAAGCACTGGCCGGCGTTTACTAAGCGGGATCTCAGGACGGTACTGTTATACTATGCCAAACGGCAACGCCGGTTTGGCCGCTAGGCCCTGCACCCCATCTGCCCGCACTGCAGCAATGCTGCCCCGCACTCCAGATGGTTTGGCGCCCCGCGCAATTTTTGAACTGAATACCAGTTGCCGTAATGATATACGTCACGGCCGTTTCAGCCCAAAGAACTTGCACGGTGCATCCAAATGCAAAGCCTAGCGACTCAGCAGATTAACTTATATACTGGAGTGACATGGGAAGCAATCATACTAAAGCACTTTTCAAGTGCGAAAAAACCGCTTCGGGAGCAGAAATTGGCTGTTCTGGTGCCAAACCATATGTAAAATATGGTGCGAAGCCAGACGGGCAATTTATGCCTCGAACGGTTTTTGCAGCAGAAAGGGTGCTTTAGCATGATTGCTATATTCTTTTTTATCTTAGGCATCGTATTGTTCATTTGTTTGGTGTTGGTACACGAGTGGGGTCACTTTATTATGGCGCGCCGCGGCGGTGTGGATGTGGAGGAATTCGGCCTGGGCTTCCCGCCCCAAGCCAAAGTATTAACAAAGAAAAACGGTACCATCTACAGCCTGAACTGGCTGCCGCTTGGCGGCTTTGTCAAACTAGCCGGCGAGCACGACCAGGATACCAAGCCCGGTACGTTCGGCGCTGCGCCGCTAAGTACCAAGGTTAAAATCATGCTGGCCGGCGTAGTCATGAATTTGGCGGCAGCTTTTGTTCTGTTTACTATCGTCGCCCTCATCGGTATGCCGAAAATCCTGCCCAACCAGACCACCATTGCCAGCGACACCAAAATTGTCAAACTGCCAGAGAATATGGGTGTTATCAAGATTGATGAAGTAGTTGCCGGCTCGCCGGCCGAGAGGGCAGGCCTGCGTACTGAGGACCAGCTGGTCACCATCGGCGGCGTCACCATAGATTCGCCCGAGAAAGTCAGCCAAGCTACCGAAGCCAATGCCGGCCAGACTGTCAGCGTAGAAGTACGGCGCGGCAGCGAAACTATCACGCAGGATATTACGCTCAATCAGACATCACCCTACCTGGGCGTTGGCCCGTACTCGGCTCAGACCGGTTTAGAAATACGCCGCTCTACTTGGTCGGCACCGATTGTCGCCCTGGGTGTTACCAGAGACTTCACAATTGCCACCATTAGGGGTCTTGGCTCGGCGTTATCCGGCCTGGGCTCTACCATAGCCGGACTACTTACCGGCAACCGAGAAGCGCGCCAGTCGGGGCAAGAGCAAGCCTCGGGCCAAGTAGCCGGGCCGATTGGTATCTTTGCAGTCCTGTATGAGATTTCCAAGCAGGGCATAGGCCTGGTGCTGTTTATTATCGGAATTATCTCGCTTACCCTGGCTATCATGAACGCGCTGCCGATACCGGCGCTGGACGGCGGCCGGCTATTCGTAACCTTGCTGTTCCGCGGGCTCAAGAAACCGCTCCGCCCAGAGCTAGAAGAGCGCATCCACGGTACCGGCTTTGCCGTACTGCTGCTGTTGCTCGTGCTCGTTACTGTAGTGGATATACGCAGGTTTCTTTAAAGTATGATTAAGACCGCCCGCGCTAACGACCATGGCCCCCTTTACCAGCCGCTAGCGGCTATCCTGCTTACCGTAGCTATTTTCTTGGTACCGCAGTTCATCGCGGTCATCCTGGTGGGCGCGTATCCTGCTGTCAAGGGCTGGAGCGAGGAAGTATCCCTGAGTTGGCTTACTGACTCTACGGCTGCCCAGTTTTTTGTGATGCTCATAGTTGGCGCGCTGGCAACTACAGCGGTCCTGCGTCTATTAAGGCGGGTGCAGGCGCCGCCAGCCCGTATCGGCTTGGTCCGCCCGCGACTGCGTGATGCCGGTTACGCGGCAGCGGCTTACGTCTTTTACTTTGGCTCGTACATCGTTATCCTGACCATAGCCACCCAGCTGTTTCCCGGGCTGAACGCCGGGCAAGAGCAGGACATTGGCTTCAAGCATGTTACCAGCCAGCTGCATACGCTTATGGCGTTCCTCTCCTTGGTTATCTTGCCGCCGCTGTGGGAAGAAATAGTCTTTAGGGGCTTCCTGTTTACGAACCTGCGCGTACATCTGCGCCTAAGATGGGCCGCCCTGCTAACAGGCCTGTTGTTCGCGGCCGTCCACTTGCAGGCCGGCAACGGGAAACCGCTGCTGTGGGTAGCCGCGCTGGACACTTTTGTACTGTCGTGTTACCTATGTTACCTGCGCGAGAAAACAGGCAGCCTGGTGGCGCCAATGCTGCTGCATGCGGCCAAGAACTTCATCGCCTTTTATTACTTATTCCTTAGATGACGCATCCAGAAGAAAATCACAAATAGCCCCGGGCATGGAATCCGTTACGCTATTTAGATTCATCTGATACAATACGGGGGATATGAAGCGTGTCATTGGCGTGATTGCCGGCCAGGTGCCCGCTAAGGGTGTATAAATAATTTATCCAATATTTCACGGAATTTCACAAACCCCAGGAGTATATAACAGGGAAGAACATATGAAGGTTTATAGCTTCAGGCCAGGAACGGCTCTATTTTCTAAAAGACTTGCCGTTCTTGGCTTCGGCATATAATTCTCCTTAATCAGTCGAATTATCACAACTTTATGTAGAATAGGAAACAAGATGAAGGTATCGCAATTATTCACGAAAACTAAAAAAGAAACACCTGCCGACGAACTGTCTAAGAACGCGCAGTTACTCATCCGTGCCGGCTACATTCATAAGGAAATGGCGGGTGTTTATACTTTTTTGCCGCTTGGTTTGAAGGTCCTTGATAACATTAGCCAGATTATCCGCGAGGAAATGGATGCCATTGGCGGCCAGGAGCTCAAGCTGACCACGCTGCAAGATCCAGAAATTTGGAAAGCGACCGATCGCTGGGACGACGAAAAGGTAGATGTGTGGTTCAAGACCAAGCTCAAGAATGACTCAGAACTAGGTCTTGGTCCTACGCACGAAGAACCACTGGTACGCGCCGTCAAACCATTCGTAAGGTCATACAAAGACCTGCCATTCCTTGCCTACCAAATCCAGACCAAGTTCCGCAACGAGATCCGGGCTAAGAGCGGCGTCATGCGCGGCCGTGAATTCCTCATGAAGGATATGTACAGCTTTGCACGCTACGAGGCCGAGCATGATGAACTGTATGAACGCATCCAGGCTGCTTACAAGAAAGTATATGACCGCTTAGGTATAGGAGAGCAAACCTTCGTTACCTTCGCTAGCGGCGGTATGTTCAGCCAGTTTAGCCACGAATACCAGACCGTCTGCGAGGCGGGTGAGGACACAATCTATCTGGACCGCGCTAAAGGCATCGCCGTCAACGAAGAGGTAAATACAGATGAAGTACTGGAAAGCTTGGGACTAAAGCGTGAAAATCTAGAAGCAGTCAGCGCCGCCGAGGTAGGCAATATCTTTACTCTCAAGGACAAATTCAGTAAGCCCTTAGGCCTAAATTTTGCAGACGAAAGTGGCCAGGAGCAGTCTGTGCTTATGGGTTGTTATGGCATTGGGCCATCACGTCTGGTAGGTGTGATTACCGAGCTGCTTGGTGACGATAGGGGGCTGGTCTGGCCAGAGGCCATTGCACCGTACCGGGTCTATCTTGCTGCCATAGGCGTTGATGATGCTGTCATATCTGCTGCCAACAAACTGTATGATGAATTACAGAAAGACGGCATAAGCGTATTGTATGATGACCGCGATGTCCGGCCCGGCGAAAAGTTTGCCGATGCGGACCTGCTTGGCATACCGCACCGCGTAGTGCTGAGCCCGAGAGTGATGGCGGCTGACAAAGTAGAGTACAAGCAGCGCAGCGCCGAAACAGCTGAGCTTATATCCGTTACCGAGTTAAAGAACCGGTTTGTCAAAGGCAATTAACTTGCTATAATCTAACCAGAGCTGGCCGCTAAAACATGCGGTCGGCCATTTTCTTGCAGAAAGGATAAATGATGAAAAAGCAATTCCACCTTACCAAAGCCGGCTTGGCCGAACTGAAGACCGAGCTTGAAGATCTGACCGCCAAGCGTGCAACTATTGCCGAAGAAATCGCTACCGCCCGTTCGCAGGGTGATTTGGCCGAAAATGCCGAATACCATGATGCAAAAGAGCAGCAGGGACGCAATGAGATTCGTATTGAAGAGATTGAGAACATCCTCAATAACTCAGAAGTCATTGCCGCGCCCAAAAACGATAACAAGGTCCGCCTGGGCTCAACCGTCAAGCTGCAGCATGCCAACGGCCAGACCAGGCAATTCCAGGTGGTCGGAACTGTTGAGGCCGATCCGCTAAACGGCAAGATTTCTGACGAATCTCCTATTGGCAAGGCTCTTCTGGGTAAAAAAGAGGGTGAGAACGTCGAAATCGTGACACCGGCCGAAACAACACACTACACTATTTCTCACATCGGTTAGTAATTTTTAGGGCGCATCGCTGCGTTGAAAACTCCAGTACTCCCTCACCGTATTTAAATACGGCTCGGTCCGTGCTTCATTTTCGCCTTGCGCTGCATCCCTAAAAATCACTAACTTCGCAGACCGTTAGCTTTATAATCTGTTAGCTTTAACATATACTATTTGGAAATGGCGACACTAAAGGACTACCGCGACGAGCGACTGCGCAAACTGGCTGGGCTGAAAGAGCTTGGGGTTAATCCGTATCCGGCTACCGCCGCGCGTACGCACGATATTGGTGATATCACCGCTAAATTCGGTGAGCTGGAGGGCCAAGAAGTAACTGTGGCGGGCCGCATTAAGTCTATCCGTAAGTTTGGGCGGATCGCCTTTATTGTCATTAAGGATAAATCGGGCGAGTTGCAGTTGTTTTGGCGCAGTAATCCTGATGCCGCCGCCGACCGCGCTAAAAGCGAACTGTTAATCAGCGACATAAGCCTGCTGGACAGCGGCGATTTTGTCGAATCAACCGGACCCGTCATCAAGACGCAGACAGGGGAGATATCGGTAGAGGTTGCTAAGCTGCGCCTGCTTACCAAGGCCCTAAGGCCGATGCCGCTTGAGCAGGAAGGTTTCACTGATAAAGAGCAGCGTATGCGCCGCCGCTACATAGACATGAACGTGAATAAGGATGTGTTTGAACGTTTTGTGCGCCGCAGCCGGTTCTGGCAGGCTACCCGTGATTTTTTAAATGAGCGCGGCTTCTTGGAAATCAACATCCCCGTACTGGAGCACACCACTGGCGGTGCCGATGCCAACCCTTTTATCACGCACATGGACGCGCTGGACAGCGACTTTTACTTGCGCATCAGCCACGAGCTGCCGCTGAAGCGCCTTATCGGGGCTGGTTACGAAAAGGTCTATGACATCGGCCCGCGTTTTAGAAACGAGAATTACTCGGACGAGCACTTGCCTGAGCATGTTGCCATGGAGTGGTATTGGGCCTACGCGGACTGGGAAAAGGGCATGGCCCTGATGGAAGACATGTTCCGCTACGTACTTGAAAAGACTTTTGGTACGCTGCAGTTTAAAGTAGGCGGCCGTGAAGTAGACATGAGCAAACCATGGGAAAAGTGGGATTACGCCAGCGTCATCCGGGACCATTATGGTATCGAGGTCTTTGATTGTACTATCGGGCAAGTGAAGGAACAGCTGCAAAAGCATAAACTAGAAGTAGAAAAGACCGGGAGCGTCGCCCGCGGTATCGACAAGCTCTGGAAGAATATCCGCAAAGATGTCGCCGGGCCGGTGTGGCTTATTAATACGCCGGCATTTATTTCGCCGCTGGCCAAAGCTGATGATAATAATCCCGAGGTTGTGCAGCGTTTCCAGGCGGTCATAGCCGGATCGGAACTGTGTAACGGCTATTCCGAGCTGAATGATCCATTGGATCAGCTAAGCCGCTTTATGGAGCAAGAAGCTATGCGCAAGGCGGGTGACGCCGAGGCCATGATGCTGGACATCGATTTTGTTGAGATGCTGGAATATGGCATGCCGCCCACTTGCGGGCTGGGTTACTCGGAGCGTGTCTTTTGGGTTTTCGAAGGCGTTAGCGCCCGCGAGGGCGTACCGTTCCCGCAGCTGAAAAACGAGGTAGACGAAGTCACCAAATCTATATATCCCGAGCTGTATAAATAGACGTCCGGAACGGTTATACTAAAAGTACATGATTATCGTTACGGGACTGACCAAGGTATATGGAAAGAAAGATAATGCGCTCACGGCGCTGAACGACGTGAGCTTCAAGGTCCCGGCCGGCGCGACGGTTGCCATAGTGGGCAAGAGCGGGTCCGGCAAATCCACGTTGATGCATATCATGAGCGGCCTGGACCGGCCGACACGCGGCACTGTCGAGATAGACGGCCGGATCCTAAGCACGCTGAAGGGTAAAACAATGGACAAGTTCCGCGCCAGCGTGATGAGCTTTATATTCCAATCTTTTTTTGTCGAGCCTAACCAGACCGCATACCAGAATGTAATGCTGCCGCTCGAAATCGCCCGCGTAGCACTCAAGAGCCGCAGGGCCAAGGTATTAGCCGCCCTTGAAGCTGTTGGCTTAAGTGACAAAGCAGCCAGCAAGGCCGTGGACCTATCCGGCGGCCAGAAACAGCGCCTGGCTATTGCCCGCGCTATTGTCGGATCGCCCAAGCTCATATTCGCCGACGAACCTACCGGCAACCTCGATAGCGTGACAGGTGAAAAGATCATTCAGTTGCTGTTTGGGCTTAACAAGTCAATCGGCAGTACGCTTTTCATTGTGACGCATGATCACGAACTGGCCGCCCGCTGCCAGCTGCAGATCCAGCTGAAGGATGGTAGTATCGAATCGATGGGCAAGGCCAAAGCGCCCGCTAGACGCGCCGCTGCCAAGCCGCAGACAAGAAAGGTTATATGAATTACTTATCCTCCTGCTCTCTGTCCTGTGACCAAAAATACCGGCACAATCCTGGTTTTTTGCTTTACACCGTACCTATGGGTACGCCTTGTCTCAAAAAAACCAATATTATGCTCGCTAATTTAGCTCTCGGAACTCAGAGACAGGAGGGCAAGTAGCTCCATGTACGTAAGCGATGTTGTTCGCCGCAGTGCCCGCAGCCTTAAATCTGCCAAGATCCGCACGCTGCTGACGGCGCTGGCCATATCCATCGGTGCCTTCACGCTTACAT
>JBATRZ010000062.1:0-55033 GCA_049292975.1 Saccharimonadales bacterium (SeqCode)
CCGAATCGGGCCTGAGCAGCCTGATACACGCGGCATATGACAGCCTGGGACTGCAGAGCTATCTGACCGCCGGCGAGCAAGAAGTGCGCGCCTGGACCGTAAAAAGGGGTGCCACCGCCCCGCAAGCGGCCGGTGTTATCCACGGTGATTTTGAGCGCGGCTTTATTGCCGCCCAAGTGGTTGATTATCACGATCTGATGGCCGCTGGCTCCGAACAGGCAGCCAAAGCCGCGGGCAAGGTGCGCACCGAGGGCAAGACCTACATAATGCGCCCGGATGACGTTGTAGAGTTTAGATTTAATGTTTGAGCTGTGGTTTAGCAGCTAAGAGGGCCAGCGCACCGGCAGGATTTAGCGCGGGGTGCCGTTTTGCAGCCCGCCAATGCCAAGCAAGCCAAGCAGCTTACCACCCCGGCGCGGCGCTGCGGCGCGGGCTTTATCGGCCGCATGCGCGGCAGCCTGGCGGGCTTCGATTGCGCGGCCTTCGTCTATGGCCTGGCGTACGTTATCTATGGCCTTGCGGTGCAGCGCGGGAATCTCATCGGTGTCCTGCCAAGGCTCCTTACCTTTGCGCGCCCTCTGCGTCACGCGGCCGGGATAGGCACAGACTAGCGTAGCGGTGCCTTCATCATCCGTAACTTTGAAGGCGTTGTACGGCTCGTGCCTGGTCTTGTACGAGGCAACCCTGACCAGATGGTTGTCTACACGCCTGACGACATCGTAATAGCCGTTATCAAGATCGGCTGCAAACTGATGCAAATATTGTGCCTCGGCCAGCCTATGCTGCTCGGCGGTGGGCCTGGCTGCATGTTCCGCCAACCACTCTTCAGGTATTCCGCCGGATACTGCTGGCTGTAATTCTGCTGGTGTGTTTGCTTGTGTCATATTTATTGCATTACCTTCCCTGCGGGCTGTAAATTAATAAGTTTTTATAGAATAAATGCCGTGCCCTAACACCTTTCGGCCGGAGTTGAGGCCTGGGCAGAAACTGCGGGCGCCTCTGGTTTGCGCCAGGTGAAGCGTATGTTGTTCATAATCTTCAGCGCCTCATGTATATCAGGAACCGTATCATCCTCGAAGTAATGACCTTCTACGGATATAAAATTCTGGGTAACGCCAAGTACGCACAACTCATCAACCTGGATATGCAGCTGGTCCAGCGCGTTGATACTGACGATGGGCACGGCAGCTACGATACGCTTGACGGCTACGGTCTTTAAATAATCGGCTGCCATGGCGACTGAGAAACCGCTCATCAGCTGGTCTGCCACCAGGATAATCGTCTTATGACGCAAAACAGAGCGGTCTATATCGCCCTGGTCACCCAGCAGGACATTGAGTTCGTGGTTTTTCTGCATGCGCTGCTCGTCCAGATAGTTGTGGTATTCAGAGACAATCTCTTCAATTTCACCCGCGCTGAGTAACTCGCTGTATTTAAAGTTGCCGGCAGAACTTAAGCCGGCGGTGGGCTCGATTTCGTTGGGCAAAAATATATGCTTGATCTTGTACAGCAGCATGCTGGCGTGCAGCGACATGGCTATCTGCGCGCCCACTACCACCGCACCCTCGCTAAGGCACAAAACCACGGCATCAGTGTCCTGGTATTTGGCCAGGCGTTCCATTAGGATACGCCCTGCCTGTGCCCTGTTCTTGAAATACAGCATTGTGCTTATCCTACCACCACAGGCATGCACCAGGCCAGCAAACCGTGCAAAGCACGGACTTGCCTGGCATTCGTGGCGCGTGACTTTGTTACTAGCTTATCAGTACGTCCTCGCTGTACTTCAGTACGGCTCCGGGCGCCTGCAAGCTGGAATCGTAGCTCTTTTGCAGCGCAGCGAGCTCAGCTCGCTGGCAGGCAAAAGAGAGACTATGTTGCCGCGTCGCGCATCCACGTGCAAACCTGTGGACGCAAACCTCAGGTATGAAACCTCGAGACCCTGCGTCTCATCATCAATGGGACTTTGGTGTACGGGTTGGTTATGCGGTGCTCGATAGCATTGACGGGCTGGGTGTAACCGCTGACGGGTGTTTGGATAAAAGTACCCATCATATTCTGCTCATAGAACGGCATCATATGCTGCTGGCGGAACTCCATTACGCGGTTTTGCAGGTAGGACGTAGCCTTGCGCAGCAGCTGCGCCTTGAGTGCGGTGAAGATCAGCTTTTTATTGACGGTGCAGACGGTAATGGTAGCGTCTAACAGGCGCTGGCTAAAGTCTACCTCGGATACCATGTCGTAGCGGACATCCTCGAGCGTCAGGTAAAACGGCTTCTTATCTACCAGAACTACGCGCTGGTCGGTGATGCAAAGCATGGCAAAGCCGCCCTCGTAGCGGCCGTTTAGGCAGTACACGATGTTTTCGCCGGGTACTAAAATGTGTTCCAGCTCTTTCACCTCGGCCCTGCCCCAGAAACGGAACTCGGCACCGATAGCTTTAAGCTGGCGCTCAATCTCTTGGTGTGTCACCATGGCTGCCATCTCCCCTTACGTTGCAAGCCTATGGTACGCGGTATTTGCGGGCATAGCAGTACGCTTGCTCACGCGGCGGCTGTGATATTTATCAACCCTGCTACATTTACTGCGTATAATAAGAAATTTTCTTGCATGTGCGGCCCCCTACATTGCTTACACTCTATCTGATATAATCTGGGTATGTTGGCTTGGAGTGAACAAGAAGCTGCACTGCTGGAGCTTTTTCATCAAGGTACCCACCTTAAATATAAAAAAGGTGAATTCATCATCCGGCCCGGCGAATCCCCGCCGGGTGTTTTTTATATAGAATCAGGTATCGTCAAGGCGTACGATATCACCAAATACGGCGAAGAGAACCTGCTTATTATCCGCAAAGAACAGGAAATATTCCCGCTTATCTGGGCTATCACCGGCCAGGAACGCCACGTAATCTATGAAGCCCTGATCGCTACAGCCGTGTGGCGGATAGACCGCGGGCAGCTGCTGGAGCTAATGCAGGATAATCCCGCTGTGCTGGCGCCTTTGCTGGACATGACGGTAGAGATGTACCGCATACATAGCGAGCGCATCATAAATCTGGAATACCGCTCGGTACGGGAACGGCTGATATCGTTCCTGCTGACAATGAGTACGCGCTTTGGCCAGAAAGAAAACGGCGGCATGCGCATTGACGTGCCGCTAAGACAGCAGGACATCGCCAGTTCCATAAACTCCACCCGCGAGACAACTAGCCGCGAACTCACAGCACTAGAGAAAAAAGGCCTTATCAAGGCTGCTGATTCATTTATTACCATTACGGATGAGAAGGAGCTTAGGGATTATCTGCACTAGAATTCTGGAGAGGGGAGTATCCCCTCTCCACGTGCCGGGCACTGGCATAGCCAGATGCTCGGACTGCTCTCCCCTAGCCCAGAAGCTTCAACAAGTAGAAGCGTTCGCGGTTGCCCTTGGCGCCCGCTACTTCGCTGTCGGCTTTGTCTATGATAATAAAGTACTGGTTTAGCCAGGTTTCGAAGTCTTTTAGGATGGCACGGCGTATCTTGTCGTTCTTAATGACGCCCTTGTGCAGCGACCTACGCGCCTCACGGACTTGTCGAGCGGCAGAGCCACTCGCCCTGCCCGTGCTTTTGGCGCCGAGAGCCGTTTTTCCTCTGTGGTACTCGGGCAAAGTATCATCAATACTCCCCCCTCCGTTCCTCGAGGAAAAAACGGCTTCGGCATCCAAACGCGAAGGTCGTTGAAGCTCAGCAATGATTTCGAACTGCGGCTTGCACATAGCGGCTATTTGCGTGTTAGGACCAGAGATTTTAGCCACATACGGCAGGATTTCCCGCAATGATATGAAGCTTACATCCATCACAATTATGTCCGGCCGCTCACCCACCCCACCCTCTTTGTGAGAGGACAGTCCTCTCACATAATCGCGGATGTCGGTCTGCTCGTGCAATTCGATCTGCGGGTGGCCCACAAGTGTTGGGTGCAGCTGGTTGGTACCTACGTCTACTGCGATGACTTTTGCGGCACCGTTTTTTAGCGCAAAGTCGGTAAAACCGCCGGTGCTGCTGCCAACATCTAGCACTATTTTATCCTTGAATTGCAGCTTCAGCACGCGGGCGACACTGGCCAGCTTAAGCCCTGCCCGGCTGACATATTGGACTTTGGCAATAAGCCTGATGTCTGCGTCTTCAGAGACAATTGTACCTGGCTTGGTAAGGATGGTACCGTTTACGCGTACCTGACCGAGCTTGATAAAGCTTTCGGCCTGGCTACGCGTAGGCACCAACCCTGCCTCAGTCATGAGCTGGTCTAGGCGCTTCTTCATTGGCTAGTCCTTTTTACGTTCACGGTAGGCACCGGTGGCGGTATCTACGCTGATGACATCACCTTGCTTTATAAAAGCCGGTACCTTGACCGTAATGCCGGTCTCGAGCGTAGCATCTTTGAGCACAGAACTGGTCGTATCGCCTTTTACCACGCTCTCGGTGTAGGTTACTTCCAGATAGACATTCTTGGGCAACTCCACGTTAATGACATGGCCGTCGAATAGCTGGGCTATGACGTTATCGCCTTCTTTCAGATAGCCTGCTTGGCCGCCGATGATGTCACTGGCGATTTCGAACTGTTCGAACGTGTCATTGTTCATAAAGAAGTAGGTACTGCCGTCGTTATATAGATACTGTACGGTCTGATTACTCACGTCAGCCGGCTCGATGGACTCGTTGCCTTTAAAGGTCTTGGCTAATACCTTGCCGTCGCGCAGGCTCTTAATCTTTACGTTCACGATGGAGCCGCCGCGGCCCATTACCTTCTGGCCGTATTCCACAACGCGGAACGGTTCACCATCCATCTGGAACAGGGTTCCCTTTTTTAAATCAGTAATACCAAATGCCATTAGAAAATCTCCGATTTTATATTTGATAGATAATATTTGATATTTGAGAAGGAGAAAACGTTTAACACTGTTAGTGTGTTGCTATTTCCCATTGTTTTCGCGCTCGATTGCCGCCCAGATATCATCGGTAAGTTTGTAATAACCGGCTATCTCGGCTTCGCTTATGAGTCCTGTCACGCCAGCCGCGTCAATGCCTGCCGCGACCTCTTCATGACGGGCCATGATTTGTTCGTAAGATTGTTGCTTGGCCAGTTCCTCGCTTAGCTGCACTATATCCTTACGTAGCTGCTGGAGCATACTCTCCTTAGACGTTGTGCCAAAGATAGCCGCTGCATCATTCAGCTTTATGCCGGTAATCTTATCAAATAGTTCCTTGTTGAGTTCAGCAGCGGTCTTCTTCATATTACTATTGTAGTCTCTCTTTTATGTGTTCGGCCAGTGCGCTCAGGTGCGCCACATCCGCCGGACCGAGTAAATCGTATTGGCTGGCTATCAGTATTTGCTCGTTTAACAGATGTGACTGCTCTACTGCCGCGTCCAGGAACATTTGTTGTTCGGCCGAATCATCGGCATGAAAATACCGTTCGGTATTGATGCGTAAATTGTAGGCACTTTCCTGCACAGCTATCATAGCCTTGCGCGGTTCGCTGGATAGCGTATTGAATTGCTTTGCCGCCGGCAGGGTCATGATGTACTTTTCGAGCTTTCTCGCCACCTGTGGCAGCGTCAGATCTTCCATAAAGAGATTATTGAATACAGATTACTGATTAGAGAATCTGCTTCACCCTCCTGTTCTGCTTATTAGCTTTTTGTAATCCTGCAAGTATTCTTTGTGCCTCATCAATTTGAAGCAATGTTTTTACACTTAGCTCTTCGCTTATGTAGCCAATGCCTTTTGCGATCAGGTACTGGCACTCGAGTTCTGTCAGAGAACCTTTTGCTATCGCATAGAACTGATCTTTTTCCTTTGGACCAAATCTACCAAAACCTTCTGCAATATTTGAGCAAACAGACACCGCTGCTCTACGCATTTGACTTACCAAGCCGAATAACTCAGATTTTGGAAATTCTTTCGTTATCTCGTAAGTAAGTAGCGAAATTTCATAGGTCTTTTGCCATACGACCAAGTCTTTAAAGTTAGCTGCAGCCATTCTGTAATCTCAAATCTGTAATCTAGCTTCTTTACTAGCTGTTAGCCACAAAAGGCATCAGGGCAAGGTGGCGGGCACGCTTGATAGCGCGGGCCAGCTGGCGCTGCTGTGACTCGGCCAGGCCCGTCTTCTTGCGGGTTTCGATCTGGCCAAACTGATTAACGTAGCGCTGCAAGGTCTTGAAGTCCTTGTAGTCAAAATATGCTACATCTGTACGGTGTTTAAATATTTTAGCCATAAATTTACGCGGGGCTTATGAGAAAACCTAGGTTTTCTCATCGTGCCGGGCAGCGGCAAAGCCGCATGCTCGGACTGCTCTTTCCTAAGCCCCTCTCCTTTCTAAAGTTTGCTTATTAATGTAAATGGGTTTTAGGCAATTTTGGCTAGTGCAGCTGGGAGTCAAGGCCGAGCACAAAGTTTGAGCCGTATTGAACATACGGTGAAAACTTTTGACGCAGGCCTTGGCCCCAGATGTGCAGCCTAAAATTGACTAAAACGGGATGTCGTCGAGGTTGATGGGTTCATCGCCGATGTCTTCTATGACCACGTCGTCGGCTTGCTTCTTGCTTGGGCTTGGGCGGCTGCTGCCGCCATCGCTGGAGCCGCCGCCTTCATTACCGTCGCGGCCGCCCAGGAATGTTACGTCAGTAGCGTTTACCTCGAGCTTGCTGCGCTTTTGGCCGGTAGTCTTGTCTTCCCAGCTGCTGGATTGCAGGCGGCCGTTTACCAGACACGGGCGGCCTTTGCTCAGGTACTGGGCTACCCGTTCGCCCAGCGGGCCCCAGGCAACCACGTCTACGTAATCGGTCACCTCTTGCCAGTTACCATCGGCGCCCTTGTAGCTGCGGTTCAGCGCAAGGCTGAAACTGCAAACGGATTGGCCGCTGGGTATTGTCCTAAGTTCTGGGTCGCGGGTTAGGTTACCCATTAAAATTACTTGGTTAAAACTACGTGCCATATGGCATCCTCCTTCTTAAAGGAACTATGTCCTCACAATTTATTTGTACTATTTAAGGTACGCTCTTGGCCAGCTTAGTGCAAGCCAGAAATTTCACAGTTTTCATTTGGCATTTTACAATAATTTTTCATTTTACATCTGTTATTGGAGTCATTTGTGAAATGTGAATTGTGAAATTAATGAAAATTGTAAATTGTTACGGGCTAATTGTTAATTACTCTTCGTCTTTAGGTTCGTCGTCGGCTTTGTCGCCGCGCTCGGCGGCTTTGGCAGCCTTCTCGGCCCTGGCGGCTTCGGCCTTGGCTTGCTTCTTTAGATCGGGGCGGACAATCAAGAAACGTACAACCTCGTCAGTGATGTTAAGGGTGTCGTTAATCTTTTGTATGCCCTGGCCGTCCATCTCAACCGTGTAGAACACGTAAATAGCAAATTCCTGCTTATTGATCGGGTATGCCAGCTTGCGCTTGCCCCAGTTATCGGTAGCGGTGACCTTACCGCCATTCGCGGCAATGATAGCCTCTACCTTGCCGCTTGCCTTCTCAAGGTCAATCTCAAGACCCTGATCAAACAATACAGCAATTTCGTATTGTGCCATTGTATCCTTTCTTCGAAAGAGAGGGGATTAAAGATTAGAGCTTACAGATTTTAGAATTTTCTTCTCTAATCTGTAATCAAAATTCTGTAATCTTACCGTAACTTCCTATGGCTCATGGTTAGATACCTAAGAGTTCTAACCTGAAGTTAATTTGTAACAGAGGTAATTGTAGCAGATAACAGATATGCAGTCAAGCTGCCCCAAGCAGCTGGCGGCGCAGCGGGCTGAAGTATTCGGGCCAGCGCTCTTCCGGGAAAACCAGGGTAACTACATCCGCGGCGCAGGGCTTGGCCTTCTTGACTAAGCCTTCTTCAAGCGCCTGGCCGTACACCGGATCTACGGGCTCCACTGCCATCTCTATGGCTTCGCGCAGGATTTTCATACCTAAGCGGCGGCGGCGCTCGGTATTGCCCGATGACAGGAACGCCTTTATATCCCTCTGGCTTAAGCTTGTTAGGTCTTGCTTCTGAGCATAGGCAGCAAAGAATTTGCCGATATGCCGCGCAGCATAATCTTCGTTACGGTAGCCGATGGCACGGTTTTGCTTGGTCTCGTAGTGCATCTGCTTGCGGCCGCGTACAAAATCATAGGTCTTGCCCGACATAGCCACCAGCCCTGGATTGCCTGGGTCGCGTACGTCTAAGGCCTGGCGCGGCATATATCCGGCCACGGCCAGGACGGTAATGGCAAATTTGTCCTGTTCGGTCCGCGGCAAAATATCGGTGCCGCCAGGATAAGCCTCGTGAAAATTATTGTGCAGCCAGCGGGCAACCGTCAGGCAGCGGCTATAGCGTACGGCCCGGCCCGCATCACCCTGCAGTTCCCGGGCCTTTTTTTGATAAAACGAATGATGATCATCACTCCAGGTTCTCCGCTCGCCCCTAGGGGCTTCGTACGGGTGGATAGGATACGGCATGCCGTATTCATCGGTTGGGGCTAGGGCTAGTTCAGGCGGCTCGGGCAGGCGGAGAGGTGCTGGCGTGCCGGTTGGCGCGACAAGCAGCTCGGGCATGTTAGTCCCGTAGCCCAATCATTGTAAAATTCAGCATTGGATAGATTTCCCTAGTAAAAAGCTGCTCTTTTGCGCTGCAAACTCCTACAGCCTTCGCAACGTAGCTATGGCTACGCTTTGTCGGCTCTAGAAGTTTTCGCTGCAAAATCTTCTGCTTTTTATAGGCAGAAACTACCCAGTGCTGAATTTTATAGTTTTTGATTTTGCACCCTGCCATAATTAACCTAAGAATATCCCGCAAAAACGGTTATGGCAAGCGAATTTTTACAGGCCTCGGGACGGCTGCGTGCCAGGCTTGAAGACATCCAAGTATGCAAGGTTCCAGAACGGTGCAACCGTACCTGCCTGGGTGGGGTTGTCTACCGGGTAGTATGTGTCCCTGACTTCTCCATATGCTGCAGGTATATCCGTTGAGCCAGTAATTACCAAGAACCTCTGCTTACCGCCGCCCACCGCCATAACACTGCCTGCGCTAACTTTGCCGTAGCCAGGCAAGTTTGGGCCGGAGTCAAGGTATGAATGCTTTAGTGTCCAGCCATTTTTACTAACCTCATCCAACATCTGCTGGTGTGTCAGCGGATAAGCGGTAGTGTTGTACTTGGTGTACACCTCGTATTTAATTCCAGGCGCACCGCTAAACTCATAACTATAGGTAATAATCTGCCCGGCATCGTTTTTTATTTCCGTCACTTTAGGAGTACCTAAGTATGATTTTAAATATCTAAAGTTATACCCTGCCTGTGTGTTATCCAGCTGGGCATAATCCTGGCCTTTCGCTGCGAGATCTGCCGCCTCACGGCTAAAACCAAGTTCACTAAATGCACCCTCAAGTGAAGCAAAATCGCCGCTGCGCATCTCGATATCCTGCGTAATCCCGAAACTCAAGTTATCGTCACTTACAGAATCCTTATAAATAGCCACTTTACTGAGCTGCGCCGTACCGGCATTGATGGTCATGTGCACCATGAGCGTATCGCAGTTTGCATCGTACTTTGGGTCATCTTTGGATTGAACAGACTTGCCGTATAAATTATACGAACCGTCCGGACCAGGCGTCACCACAGCACCATCTTGTAGTACGTTGCCGTCTTTATCCGTCAGATCCAGACTAGCACCCATGGAGCGTATTAGAACTGAATCCTCACCCACGTAATCCCTGATGTCAAACGCCTGCACATCAGAGTCTCCGCTATAGCTCTGGTACAGACCGCTTAATGAGCTTGTCTCGGCAAGTGCTGTTGTTGTCCTGTCCTTGAATAGCAGCGTGGTTGTAGACCAAGGGTTAGTATCAGAGCCGGTACAGATAAGTGCTTTCGGGCCAAAATATTCCTGCTGCTCAATCTTCCAGAAGGTTATCTCATCCTCAATATTACTCAGCTGCTCAGCCTTCATAGTGTCTGCGTACAGCTCGGTTGCCAGCTTGCTTACTGCTTGGGTTATTGCACTTTGCTGGAGCTTAGAGTCATGCCGCTTCAGCAAATAACCGGCCCCTAAGGCAACAACTAATCCAATGCTAATCCCAAGCACCAGCCAGCGCTTGCGCGGCCGTCTTTTAGATACCGGCGGTTGCGGCGATTCGGGTACTGGACTGGCTGCACTGCCAAGCGGTTGGGAATCAAGCTGCTGCATATCTATATAATACTCTATTCTTCCTCGGGCTCATGCGCCCCGGTATCGCCAGCGCCGCCAAAGACGTCATCCATGGAACTTACCAGCACCTCCCGCGGGCGCGAACCGTCCGCCGGGCTGATAATGCCCTGCTCTTCCATCTGCTCGATCAACCTGGCGGCTTTGCCGTAGCCGATGCGCAGCTTGCGCTGCAGCAGGCTGGTGCTGGCCTTGCGGGCATCTATGACCACATGGACGGCGTCCTTAAGCTCGGCCTCGTCGCCGGACGTGCCGTCGTTAGAGTAATCGGCTACAATACCGCCCTTGCCGTTCAGCTGGACGGGTTGGCTAACCACCTCATCATCATACTGCGGGCCGCGCTGCATCCGCAGGAAGTCCATGATAGCGTGCGTCTCTTCATCGGTAATAAAAGCTCCCTGAATACGCTTAGGCTGCGGCATGTCAGGGGTCTGGAACAGCATGTCGCCCTGGCCCAGCAGCTTCTCGGCGCCGGAATTATCCAGGATAATGCGTGACTCAAGTTCCTGGGATACCGTAAAGGCAATGCGGGCCGGGATGTTGGCCTTGATTAGGCCGGTGATAACAGTAGCCCGCGGACTCTGCGTGGCCAGCACCAGGTGGATGCCGACAGCCCGCGCCTTTTGGGCGATACGCACCAGCAAAGCCTCAACATCACGGGCGGCCATCATCATAAGGTCGGCCAGCTCGTCTATGACGATGACGATGTAGGGCATGCCTTCTTCCTTCATGACGGCGTTGTAATCAATAATATTGCGCTTTTTGTTTTCCTCAAGCGTACGGTAGCGGCGCTCCATTTCGGCCACCGCCCACTTGAGGGCGCTGATGGTCTTCTCGGGCTCGGTGATGATTGGGGTCAAAAGGTGCGGAATATCGGCATACGGCGCCATTTCGACCCGCTTGGGATCTACCAAGATGAGTTTGAGGTCGCTCGGGCTGTTGCGATAAAGCAGGCTGGTAATTAGCGTGTTGATCATAACCGACTTACCCGCCTTGGTCTGGCCGGCGATAAGCAGGTGCGGCATGTCTTCGATAGCGGATACGATGGGGACACCTGCGATGTCTTTGCCCAGGGCAAAGCCAAGCTGCTTGTTCATGGCCGACCAGTCGCTAGAAGCCAGCACACTGCTGATACGCACCATTGCAGGCTTGACGTTAGGCACTTCCACGCCCACAGCTTTCTTGCCGGGAATCGGCGCCTCGATACGGATAGCCTTGGCGCCAAGGTCCAGCGCCATGTTGCTGTCCAGCGCTTTAATCTTGCTCAGTTTCACGCCTGCCTGAGGTTTGAGGGTGTACTGGGTAACGCGCGGCCCAACATTAGCCCCTTCCATCTCAACCGAGATATTGAAGTGCTCCAAAGTATCCTGGATGGTCTTGGCGTTGGCGTTCACGTCGCCCGGGTCTGCCTTGTCCTGCTTTTGGTTCAGCAGCTCCAGGCCCGGGAACTCCCAGTTAGGATCGGCTGCGGCGGTTAGGGCCGAATGATCCTCTTTGGCCGTCAGCTTAGCAGGCATGCTGTTCCTGACACTGGCCGTAGCTGGCGTCTTGTTATGCTCTACCGGTACGCCCTCTTTGAGCTGGAAGTTACGCAAGCTGGCAGCACCAGCCAGGGCAGCCATTTCTTCTTGCTCGCCTTCATTGTCTTTTTTCCTGAATAACCCGGCTACCTTACCCAGTACAAGCGGTGAGATGCCAAAGCTGAAGAACAGCGCCAGCATTGCCAGAACCAAGAATAAGATACTGGCAGGTATCGGGCTCAGCGCGGTCAGCACCATGTTGCCTGCCAGGCTGCCCACCTTGCCGCCCAGGCCGCCCGTGTAGGCGCCATCGGCCGCACGGTCAGCGAAAGCCGTAAACAACCAGCCGGACAGGAATGCCAGCAAGAATACCATGCTGAAGGAATTGCTTAAGGGCACCTTGTGATCCTCGCTTTTGAACTTGAGCACCCCAAAGTACACCAAAGCCACCGGCGCGAGCCAGGCAGCCCAGCCAAAGGCCCAGTAAAAGCCGCTGAACAAACCCTTGGGCAAGTCGCCGCCGGCGCCAAAACCGCCGACCAGCAGGAACAGGGCGGCCACAAACAGCAGGATAGCCGCCGACTGGCGCCAAAACAGGTTTGGCTCCTTGTATTCTTCTTTGACTGATTTCCGCTTTTTCTTTTTTGCCATGATTTTACCCTCAGTATATCACTTAGACGCCGGGCAGGTTACCTTTATCTACCAGCATGTGTCCTAGCATGATTTTTGCCTCTTCTATGGCTGCCGCCAAGCCTTCGTCCGGACGGATGTTGTAATCGTCCACCAGGCTGTCAATCAGGGCTATCTGCCCGTCTATCTCGCTTAACAGGTCTGTCTTTGCAACCCCTAAACGGCGCGCAGCTTGTTCGGGGTCATCACCCTGGCCGATTGCCTCAAGATACTCCTCTGCTGTCAGCAGGATCATATCGTCTTCGGTAGGCTCAGGAAAGCTATCAAGATAACTGTTCATGAACATATCATAACAAAATGTTCGTCTTTTGTCAATTTTATCTTACCCGCACCGGCCGTAAAACCGAGCCAAACAGTCCCAAATTATTGTCCAGAGAATGCAATTACGGCTAATAGCCTATATTTTTTTAAGTACGAAGCTTGTAACAGACTTCCCCTGCAGGATGGTTGTAAGTTGATACGTAAGAATTATATTCTTCGCGCGGATAGTTATCGTAATAATAGTTTGGAGCTGATCCTTGCGCTTTATATCTGTAGGTGACGCAGAGCTGGTACTTAAAATACTTATGGGATCTGCTGGTTCCATATGAAATCATACTGCCAGAACTTGTGCCTGGGTCGTAATCACCACCCTCCGGCTTATACCGGACTAATCCTTTATCCACCATGATCTTCGCGTCATCCTTTAGATCAAGCTCGTTTAACGAATCCGGCAACCGGTTTTTGCTATCCGTGAAGTATTCAACCGCATCGGTCACCTGTGACAGGTTATTTACAATGAGCGCATCGTCTTTACGGGCAAAATTTTTAGCGACCGGGCCGGCTATAACAGCAATCAATGCAATTACCGAGGTTACCAGCATAATCCAGCGGTATCTCCTGGCAAACCAATTAAACCTGGCTGGGTTAAGCGTACGTAAGAACGCGGCTGTATATAGCAGAGCTATTATAAACGCGCTAAGTATGGTTGCTATCTTGTCTGCATGGCCGCCGGAACTAAGCAGGATACTGACTATAAAGAATACTGCGGTTATAAGCGAGCCGACACCTAACAGGGCAAAGATGACAGCGTGGATTACCATTACTGCCATCGATGCGCCTGTCTGTTTAGCTGGCTCTTTGGCGCTATAGAAACGGTCACAAATAAAGGCAATCGGGAACAGCACCAAAAGCGCTGTTAGCGCGTAGATTTCGAAATCACCTGTTTCCAAATCGGATATAAGCGACGCGAAGGTTACCGCAATCACGCTAGATAGGGCTAATAAAGTCCAGCCCCAGAAGGCATAGGTAAGCCACTGCAGCACCACCAAGCCGGATGAACCATGATGCGGCTTAACGGCAACTGGCGCGGGAGCTGCTACTGGCTGCGGCTGGGTTGTTACCGGTTGCGGGTCTATTTGCTGATCTTGGTTGTCTGGCGCCGGCTGTTCGTCGTGCATGTTTATACCTAGTTTACATAATAACCATAAGTATAGCTAACTGCGCCGGCAATACAACTAGTCTTGCTGGGCTACGTTGAGCAGCTTAGCAGAAACAACCGGCGTGTCTTCCAGGTACAGCTCCAGCGCCTCCTGGACATTGGCAACCGCCTCGTCATATGTAAAAAACCGCCGAAAACTCGGCGGTTTTTTATTTTATAGTTCAAATCGTCTCCCGGCGATTTGTCCATGGTCTTCGGCCCGGCTTGCAAACCCCGCCTGATTCGGGCGTTGTTCAAAAATACAATAGAGAGCAAGGTGCGAGCCTAAAATTCCTACTTAAATTAGTTTGGAATTTTATGGCCGACTGCAAGGAGTCCTCCGAGCGTATTGTATTTTTTGACAACTGGCCGAGTCACGCGGGGTTTGCGCCGGTCAGTTTTTTGCATACTTTTTTGCTGACCCAAAAAAGTATGGGTTTGGTTCTTTACCTAAAGAACTGAGAACTAATCCGCTTGGTCAGTGTTGAGCAACTTAGCCCGCATCTCCTGGAACCGCTTTTGCTGCTCGGCGGCGATCTGCTCGGGTGTCTTAGCGGCTACAGTCTGGGCAGGCTGGCCGCTGCTGCCCTGCTTGGCCTCAGCCTTGCCGCCACCAACGATATTGACGACAGGTATGACTATCGGGCTGCGGTTGGTGGCTTCGAACAAATAGTGCGTGATGTGATCTTTTAGCTCAGTCTTGAAGCGGTCCAGATCAACGCGCTTGAAACGCTGGGAAACTGCCCGGCGCAGTTCGGCCCTAAAACCATTCATGAGCTCTTCGTTATCACGCATGTAGATGAAGCCGCGGCTAATTATATCCGGGCTGGTCATCAGCTGGCCGCTTTTCCTATCAATAGTCAGGACCACGGCTACCAGGCCTTCTTCGGCCAGGACCAGGCGGTCCTTGATAACGACCGAGCTGACAATGGCACCCGTCTGGTCTACCAGCACCGAGCCGTGCGGGACCTGCCCGGCAGATTCCATGGTGTCTTCGGTAAGGGCAATGACCTCGCCGTTCTCGGCGTTGATAGCGTTCCTGCGCGGAAAGCCTTCTTCGACAGCTATCTCAATATGGCGCTGCTTGGAGCGGTACGAACCCATGATAGGCACAAAGAACTTCGGCCTTGTTACGGCAATCATTTCCTTGAATTCATCGATGCTGGCGTGACCCGATACGTGCAGCGGGCCAACTCCATCAAGATCGTGCGTCTCGTGGCGGAAGACGTGTACGCCTTTGCGCATCAGGCTGTCTACCATATTACCGATAAGGGCGTCGTTGCCCGTTTCGGGAATAGGCGTGCTGGACAGGATGACAGAGTCCTGCTCTTTGAGTTTGATGTGGCGGTGTTCGCCGCTGCTCATACGCTGCAATGCGCTAGACGGCTCGCCTTGGCCGCCAGTACAGACCACGACAACTTCGTCATCCTTCATGTTTGGTACTGAGGCGATCGGCACGAAGGTGCCCTTTGGAATCTTCATGAAGCCGTTGCGCACTGCCATTTCCAGCGTGCTAACCATGCTGCGGCCGTCGAGCGCAATCTTCTTGTTGTGGTGCACGGCAGCGTTCACGATCATCTGGATGCGGTTTACGTTGGTGCTAAAGATAGCTACAAAGATGCGGCCGGGTGCCCTATCCATAATGTCTACGAAAGACTGCTCAATGGTAGATTCGCTTGGCGTGCGGCCGGGGCGCTCGGTGGTAGTGCTCTCTGAGCACAGTACCAAAACACCGCTCTGGCCGATTTCTATCAAACGTTCCATATCGGTGCGTTCGTGGTCGAGGGGCTCTGGGTCAAAGCGGAAGTCGCCGGTGTTTATCAGGCGGCCAACCGGCGTATCCAGTACCACGATGGTAGAGCCCGGGATAGAGTGCGTCACGCGCACCAGTTCCACAAAGAATTCGCCGATCTTAAGCTTCTCGTGGGTATTTTCGTTCATGATGACGGTTTGCAGCTCAAAGCCCTCGGGCAGCGGCAGGCCGAAATTTTCAAATATTTCCTGCACGCGGCCAATGGTAAAGCGGCTGCCGTAAACCGGCGCCGGGAACATCGGGACGATGTGCGGCAGACCGCCGATGTGATCGAGGTGGCCGTGGGTAATGATATAGGCCCGCAGCTTGTGCTTGATGCTCTCCAGGTAGGTCGTGTCACAAATGGCGTAATTAATGCCCGGCAGGTCTACGCCCAGGTCGGTGCCGGCATCTATAACAACAGCGTCGTTCTGGTACTCGACCAGCATCATGTTCTTAGAACCGCCGCCGTCCATGCCGCCAAGGCCGATTATCTTCAGGCGCGGGCGGTCATCTATGACGTTCGCCCTGCCCTTTGCTTCTGGTGATTTAGGTGTCGCCAGAACCGCGTTGATGGCGCGGGTAGCGTCTTCATTAACGCGCTTCTGGGCACGGATAGCCGCGCCGCGGCTGGACTTTTTGAGGCCATTGCCGTTCTGTTGCTGGGGGGCGTTACTGCCTCTCTGCTGGCCTTGGCCGCGCTGACGTTGGTCCGGCGCTTGCCGGCCAGGTCTTACGTTTCTTGGTTTACCCTGTGATTTGTCGTAGGGTTTTTTATCCATTATTTATCCTTAAATTTATTATTTAATTTTCTGTAATATGGCGGGGATGCGCGCGAAGTCATCTATTAGTGTCTGGCGCATGCCGCCGTTGTATAACGCTGCTGCGGGATGGAAAAGTGGTAAATACACTTGCCCTTTGTAGCGTTTGGGTTCGCCGTGAACCTGGTTGATTGAAGCCCCAGGCAAAAAGCAATTCATACTGTGACGTCCTAGTGTCACGACAATCTTAGGTTGAATTACCTCTAACTGTGCCTCCAAGTATGGCAGGAAAGCGGCTTTTTCGTCCGGGCTGGGGTCGCGGTTGTTAGGTGGCCGGTACTTGACGATGTTGGTGATGTAAATGTCCTGGCGTTCCAGCCCAATGGTTGCGAGCATTTCGTTCAGGAACTTGCCTGCCGCACCCACAAACGGAATGCCCTGTTCGTCCTCGTTCTTGCCTGGTGCTTCACCGATGAACACAATGTCTGCATCAGGATTACCATCCCCAAACACGAGACGATTGGCCGTACGAGCCAAATCCGGGCAGACATTCTGACGCAAAATCTCTTCTTTGATTTCATCAAGAAGCTTTTGCTTGGAATCTGGAATCTGGAATTTAGAATCTGGGTCAGCCACCGTGCACCCCTCTTATTCCAAATTCCAGCTTCAAACTTCCAGCTTCTGCTTTCATGTCTGCCCTAATCTGGTCGAGCTTAGCTTGTTTGTCTTTTGCACTCACGTGCAGATTACCTCTTATTTCTTGTCACGGGCTGCTTGTTTTATTGACAGGTTCAGCCGGCCGCGGTCATCTATGGCTACCAGCTTGACGGTGACCAGCTGGCCTTCCTTCAAGACATCGCTTGGCTTATTAACACGCTCTTCTGAAATCTCAGACACATGCACCAGGCCGTCCTTGCCCGGCAGAATCTGCACGAAGGCACCGAAATCTAATAGGCTTACAACCGGACGGTCATGATAAACACGGCCGATTTCCGGCTCTTCTACGATGGTCTGAATCCACTGGATAGCAGCGTCAATCTTGGCTTTGTCGGGGCTGGCAATCATTACCGTGCCGTCATCTTTGATGTCAATCTCGGTGCCGGTTTCGGCGGTAATCTTCTGGATGGTTTCGCCGCCCTTGCCGATGACTTCACGGATCTTATCAGGATTGATGGTAATTGATTCGACACGCGGCGCGTACGGGCTCATCTCGTCCCTGGATGCGGGAATAGTCTCCAGCATGTGCTTAAGGATATGAGCGCGGCCGTCACGGCCCTGCTCCAGGGCTTTAGCAAGGATTTCTACCGGCAGGCCGTGAACCTTCATGTCCATCTGCAGCGCAGTAATGCCTTCGCTCGTTCCGGTAACCTTAAAGTCCATGTCGCCCGCAAAGTCCTCGGCATCGGCAATGTCACTGAGTACATATGGCTTATTGCCGTCCATCATAAGGCCCATGGCGATACCGGATACCGGGCGCTTCAGCGGCACGCCGGCGTCCATAAGGGCCAAAGTGCTCGAGCACGTAGCAGCCATGCTGGTGCTGCCGTTCTGGCTCATGATTTCAGTCACCGACCGGATAGTGTACGGGAACTCGGCTTCAGTAGGCAAAACAGCGGTCAAAGCGCGCTCGGCCAGGTAACCGTGGCCAATCTCACGCCTGCCGGGTGAGCCCAGGCGGCGGACTTCACCAACAGTGTAGCCAGGGGCGTTGTAGTGGTGCAGGTAGCGGCGCTCGCCTTCTTTTTCCATGGTGTCTACCAGCTGGACATAGCTAAGCGGCGCCAAGGTAACAATGTTAAGGGCCTGGGTCATGCCGCGGGTAAAGATGCTGGAGCCGTGGGTGCGCGGCAGCACGCCGACTTCGCTACTTAGCGTGCGGATTTCGGTGGTTTTGCGGCCATCGGGACGGATTGATTCACGCACAATACCGTCACGTACGTCTTTGTGCAGGGCCGCGGTGAAGGCCTCGTCATACTCGTTCTTAAGATTTGCGTAGGCCTCTTCACCGATTTCTTCTACAAAGTGGTCATGCATGGCGCTGCGGAGCTCTGACACCAGCTGGTTGCGCTCAGGATAGGCAGCGCGCAACCCCATGCCCATCTTGCCGGCTGTCCACGCGTCTACGCGGGATTGGATATCGGCATCCGGACGAACCAGCTCGTAGTCCATCTGCATAACACCGACTTTCTTCACAAGTTCTTTCTGCAGTTTAATGGCTGGCTGGAAGGCTTTGAAGGCAAAATCCATGGCCTTTACCACTTCTTCTTCTGATAATTCTGAGGCGCCAGCTTCGACCATCATGATGCCGTCCCCGGTACCGGCCACGACCAGATCAAGCTTGCCTGTTTCTAAAGCCGCCAGGGGCATAAAGGCCTCAAAACCGCCCTTGTCGTTTATGCCGACCCGCAGGCCAGCTACAGGGCCGTCAAACGGCGCACCGGTGAGCATAAAGGCGGCAGACATGGCAATCATGGCTATCATATCGGGGCGGAAGCCTGGGTCCATGCTAAGGACTGAGGCGACACCTTGGACTTCATTGCGGTAACCCTTGGGCCACAGCGGGCGGATGGGGCGGTCAATCAGGCGGCCGATAAGAATGGCATCGTCGCTCGGGCGGCCTTCGCGCTTAATGAAGCGGCTGCCGGATATCTTGCCGGCGGCGTACATCTTTTCTTCGTAATCAATTGATAACGGGAAGTAATCCATTCCCTTGACGCTGCCGTCAGATACCATGGCGGTACCTAGCACGACAGTGTCGCCATATGTCGCCAGCACCGAGGCCGAGGTTCTGAAGCCGACGCGGTTTACTTCTAACTTCAGGGTGCGGCCGCACAGCTCGGTCTCGACACTGATAATGTCTTTGTTAAGCGGGTTGATAGTACTCATCAGCAATCCTATTCCTTCGGGCTTATGCGGCAAGGTTCAGATATACGCTCCGGAAATGCGCGGGATATACGTATAGCTGTGCTCTGCCGACAAACCCTATATAAGCGTTATGTTTGTGCATTTCAGCGGGCGCACTATGCAGTGCGACCTAGAAGTGTGCAAACTACTTGCGCAGGCCAAGTTTCTTGACGGTGTCCAGATATAATTGGCTGTCTTTTTCAGAGATGTACCGCAGCAGTTTCTTGCGGGTACCAACCATCTGGAGCAAACCCCGTCTAGCTGCATGGTCTTTTTTATTGACCTTGAGATGCTCGGTCAGCTCGGTGATACGCGCAGTCAGGATACCGACCTGAACTACCGGACTACCGGTGTCGTTCTTGGCCGTTTGCATGCTTGCAATCACCTTCTGTTTGTTCTCACTACTAATCATGTAGCCCTTATTTTATCAGATGACAACCCTTTACGCAAGGGGTGGGAAGCCGTCCTTGTCATTTACCTTGCCGGGGGTGCCGGGAATTATTACTACCGCTCCAAGCTTTTCGAGCCAACTGCTGGCTGCCTTGGGCTCCATACCGCCCTCGCCCAGATGCGGCCCGTTACCGTCCCGGTGTACGGCACGATAAATACCGCCATTAGAAGGATGCCGTCTTTTGGCCCTTTCCAATTCGCCGCTTTCGGCAGCACGGTGCAGCCCGTCATGTATCTGGTCTATAGATTCCGGGTCAAAATCTTCACCGGGGTCTCTGTCTTCCCCGCCGGCTGGATAAAACGGTATGATATCGGCCATGTACTTATGATTATATAAAAGCCCGTTTAAATCTGTCGAATATCTTGCAGACTGAAATCTGCAACATCTATAGCATCGGCCAGCTTGTAGTTGCCAACCTCAGTACGCTTCAGGCTGCTCATGTAAGCTCCCGTACCAAGCTTTTCGCCGGTGTCACGGGCCAGGCTGCGAATATAAGTGCCCGAGCTTACCCTGGCCGTAAAACGGACCGCCGGATAAGAATATTTGATATCTGATATCTGATAGACAGTCACGGGACGGGGCTCAATAATGACTGCTTTGCCCTCGCGTACCAGTTTGTACGCCCGCTTGCCGTCTACTTTGATAGCGCTGAAGGCCGGCGGCTGCTGCAGAGTAACGCCCACAAATGTATTCAGCACCTCCCGCACCTCGCCCTCACTAGGCATTTTTGCGCTGGTTTTGGTCTTTTCGCCCTCGCCGTCATCTGTTACAGAGGTCGTGCCTAAAATTAGTTCAGTCTCATATACCTTATCCAGCTTGCTAAACTCCTGCGCACGTTTGCAGTACGTGCCGGTCACGATAATTAGCAGGCCCGTAGCCAGCGGGTCCAGGGTACCCGTATGCCCCACTTTTACTTTCGGTGAAGAATTCTGAATTGAGATTTGAGGATTGAGGGGATTGTTTCCTCCCCTGTTTTCTCGTTTCTCGTTTCGTAATTCTGTCCGCAGGACATTACGGACCTTGGCTACGACATCAAAAGACGTCCAGCCCGCCGGCTTATTAATCAGAACAATTCCATCCATCTTAGATTCAAGTATAGCGTAGTCCTTGGGGACGACAGTAAAGCTCGCATTTGGATGCAGGGTGGATTTTCTTGCTGCGAAGCGCAAAGGAGCCGTATTTAAATACGGTGACTGACATGGTCTCTTTTTCCTAGCAAGCAAGCTAAGCTTGTTGCTTGAAAAAGCCACGATCTCGCATCGTAAAGCAAAAATCTGCGCTGCGCCAAAAGCTTCAGCAGGTTGTCAGCTCCGCTGACGAGCAGGCTGAAGCGATGCGTGCTTTACTGTTGGGGGAACATCGGCGGAGGGATAGGCGGTGGTGGCGGCAACGTATTATCATGCTGCTGCGCAGGTGCCGGAGCCGATGGATCAACACCGTTCAAGACAGGTTGCGGCGGCATGGACGGCATGCCAAGCGGCTGGGCGCCCAAATCTACCCGCGGCTGCGGGCGGTCCGGATTATAATCTGCCCTACTAATTGCCTCATCTACGGCGTTGCGCGCGGTGTCTACCCCTGCTGCAGGTGCAGGCTCGCCGTCCATGCCCAAGTGCGGACTGTGGACCGTCTTCTCGATATCCAGCAGGGTCGTTTCGTCAGGGATATCTGGCACTTCGGGCCCGGCTGGAGCTTCGGGAGCCGGCGGTTGTGCCGGTTGCGGTGCAGCCTCAGGATTGGAAGCCGGCTGTGCACCCGGCGGCATAGGCTGATCGTACGGCGGACCGGCATTTGGCAAGGTAGGCAGGTCCAGTTCGGGAACCTCCCCGGTTGATTCAGGGAACGGCTGGCCGGGATCGGTCGCCTTGACATCGCTGATCTCAGCGTGAATTTCTGGACGGGTGAGCAAGCTGCTCAGATTGGCCAGCTCGGCATCCAGGCTAGCGTCGTCCGGCCCCGGTGCGGCCTGCAGCGGGCTAACAACCTTGTGATGCGGCTGCAGCGGCTTTTCCCTGCGGACCATATTGCCATGCTCGTCAATATGTATAGAACTATCCTTGTCCTCGTGAACGGGCGCGTGCTCTATCGGCGCGAATATGTCTACCGGATTATCAGGCGCTATCAAACCATCCGGCGGCTGGGAGCCAGGCAATAACGGATCATACGATTCTTCCCCTTCAGAAGGCAGCAGCGGAGAAACAAATGCTTCTTCGTTGCCCTCAATATTATCCATGACCTCAAGCGACGGGTCTTGATGCTGAGGCTCGCTTGGCGGCAGGTACTGGCGCTCCTGCTGCGGTTTTTCATCCGGCACTTCTGGTAATTCGGCTGTCGGCTGGGCGGCGGCTTCCTGGGGCTGCTGCCGCTCTGTCTGTAACCTCACTTCTTCCTGCTGGTTGTCATCGTGGTTGATGGTCAGCGAACCATCGTCACTTACGGCGGCGGCCGGCAAAGGCTGCGGCTCGTCATGCGGTACTTCTACCGGCTGATCGGCCTGCAGCACCTCATCTTTTTGCAGCTCGTTGGCAATCAATTGCTGGTTGGCACCGGCGGCCATCAGCTGCGCGGCCATGGTCATAATCTTCGGGCTGGTCTTGGCGTTCTTGAAGCGCTCGGTCTCGGCTACGATACCGGTCAAGAAGGCGGTGGCTATCTGTTCATCAATCAGGCCGCCCTGGAATGCCTCAGAGATACTTACCAGCATTTCGCTCAAAGAACTGGCAGCGGGCTCCTGCCAATTAAGCGCACCCAGCTCGGACTGGTTCTGCCCGGCCGTGATAGTCACTACGGTAGCATCGTGCAGGATACGGCCATGGGCGGTAATAGCCTGGTCCAGCTCATCGCGGACGGTGACACCCAGGGCCATGACTACATCTACGTTAAAATCGCCTTGGGTAAACTCAAGATCTTGCTCTGATATAGAGGTGCGGTACGGGGTGATAAAGATCTTCACCACGTTTTCTTCCACCTTGTAGCGCAGCTTGTCGGCCTTGCTCTTATCTAAAGAGACAATGAAGTCGCGTAAAGAATCGGTATTCTGCTCGATGGTGTCCTCGGGCTTTAGGAACTCAAGCGTAGAGGGCACCTTGCCGCTGAAGACGGCGGTGGCATGCTTGCCCAACTTGTTTAGCATCAGTGTCAGGCCGATGGCGGCCGCCAGCTCGTCTACCGAAGGGTTGGAGCGGACCGTCACCAGCACATTGGTCGCCTGCTGCACACGGGCAACTACCGACTGCTTCGGTGTCGATTGCCGCTGGTCCTGATCCAGGGATTGATCTTTAAACTGATCTTGTGGCTGGCTTGGATCCATCCCGTTTAGAAACCACTTTCCATTAAATATTGTTTTTCGCCTGAAATTAGAAGCTGGGGTTCAACCGTCTTTAGATATCTGTTACTTCTTTGGTTTCTAACGGCATTCATTTTTGTTTGTTTATTTTAGTAGTACTTAAGTAGCACATTACCATAAACAATTTGAAAAGTCCAAGGACTTTTTGTTAAGGGTGAAGGGAGTTGGGGTACAGGTTAAAGCAATAATACCAACCCTGCATCCCCTGCCCTGCACCCCGGCTTATTTACAGATTACGCTCTTCTTGCTATAGTAGCTCTCGAAGTCAAGGAATAACCGTAAGAGGACTAAAATGCCAATTATCAAATCAGCGAAGAAGCGCGTCAAGCAAACCCGCAAAGCGACCGTCCGCAACGCCCGTACCAAGCGTTCTTTACGCAGCTCGCTCAAGGGCTTTTCAAAAAAGCCAAGCGCAACGTCAAAGTCCAAGGCCGAGAGCAACCTGGACAAGGCCGCCAAGAAGGGCCTGGTCCACAAGAACAAGGTCGCCCGCAAGAAGCGTCAGCTCGCAGCCAGCGCCAAAAAGGCCGGCGTCAAGCCCGCTGCCGCCAAGAAGGCCGTAGCCAAGAAAGCGCCTGCCAAGAAGGCAGCCCCAGCTAAGAAACCAGCCGCCAAAAAGGCTCCTGCCAAGAAAAAATAAACAGCCTTCGGCTAATATTTGATACTTGATATCTAATAAACCGCCCCAACAGGGGCGGTTCTTAATAATCCGTAAAATCCCCATCTGTAAAAGGTCAGACCCTTGGGTCTCCTTCCTTGGGTCTCCTTCAAGCCAACTCTCAATTCCCTCCCGAATTCATTTTGGGAATTGAGGGCGAACCCTTGCGGTCGTTCTTGCTGCGCGTCAGCCCGGCCAATTATTTCAATTGTGTTTGCAGTGGGCGCGAGTTCTTTTGCAAACTTTTCTGTCTTACCCCAAGCAACGGGTTGCTTGGGGACCCCGCTGTCGATACAGAAAAGTATGGACTTGCTTCTTCGTCTGAAGAAGTTATTGGCTAGATAGTAAGGAGGAAGTGCTGCACGGCGTCGTCGGCGTCTATCATCTCTGATTTTAACCGCACGTCCAGCGCCAGTGCCCTGTCTACCAGATCCTTGACCTGTTTTTGCGACAAATTGTGTGTAAGATTGAGGGTTTTGTGCACAACGTATGGATTGAGCTTGGCGGTGCGGGCTATTTCGTCCGCGCCGTCGCTCTCGTTGAACTTGACCACCGCCAGCACATGCACCTGCCAGGCAATCATGCCCATGATGGCCTGCGGCTCTACTGCTTGCTTGCGCTGGTCCTGGTACAGCTCCAGCACGCGCCGCTTGTTGCCCGCGAAGGCGGCATCTATCAGGTCGAACACACTGCTCCCCGGCAACGGTTCGGTAAGCAGGTCTATGCTGGCCTTCGTAACCTTGTCTTCATACAGCAGCAGCTTGTCCAGCTCGTTACTTAGGCTCATCTGATTAGTGCCAAGCCGCGACACCATGTAGCTAGCATCCGTCATTGTCAGGCTGCCGCCGCGCGCCCTGGCCTCGCCTACCAGCCAGGCCGCCAGGCCGCGCTCGTCAAGCTCAGTGAATTCACGCAGCTCGGCACGCTTCTTGAGCGTCTTATACAGGCCCAGGCGCTTATCGAACTTGCGCTCGTTAATAATAAGATCGGTGGTATCAGCAACGGCATCCAGCAGCTTGCCGGGGTCATCGGCCAGCGCTTTGTTGGCGGCGGGACTTAAAAGCATTATCATCCGGCGCGGCGCTAAAAAAGGCAGGCTGGACACGCTCTCTAGCAGGCGGCCGAATTCCACATCACCAGCGTCAATTGTTTCCAGCCCAAAATCGCCATGCTCGGCTACGAAACCAGCCGTAAGCTTCTTCAGCTCAGCACTGCGGGCAAAATCATTACTGCCGGTTAAAACAAGTATCATTTATCAATTCACATTTCACATTTCACATTAATGTATCATTTGCCATTTTTCAGTGTAGAAATGATTTTCTGCAAGATGAAAAGCAGCTGGCTTACCTCATCTATTTCATTATGACAGGAAAAATTCTCATTGGCTTCCTGTAGGAGCCTTAGCCAGTAGCGCGTTTCTGCAGCTTCTTTCTTGGCTATGAATATTTTATTTCTAAAATCCAAGCGGGATGCGGCATTGTTTGCCTCTGTATAATTGGCCCCGATACCGGTTGCAGAACGGATTAATTGGGTCTTGATGATTCTGTTCTCTGAGGTTTCTGGCAAAGGTTTCACAAGCCGTATGATCTGAAGCGAGAACTTAATTGTACGCTCCTCTAATTCTTTGGATCTGCCTTGTGAATTGTCCATTGTGAAATTATTGTGAATTGTGAAATGTGAAATGTAAATTGCTCATGCTTCCTCTGCGAGAATTTTTACGGTGGGGTTGTAGCATGGGCGTATACTTGATTGCGACATGAGCTCCACCATCATCGTTTCCAACCGTCTGCCTGTAAGTGTCAAAAAAACCAAGAACGGCCTGGAATTCTTTACCAGTGCGGGCGGCCTAGCCACCGGTCTTGGGTCGTATGCCGCCCGGCGTGACAGTGTTTGGATTGGCTGGCCCGGTATCGTCTCTGACGGATTGAGTCTTAAGGAACTAAGAGAGATTACCGAGGGGTTAAAGAAGTACAAGTGCAGCCCCGTCTTCTTGACCCAAAAAGAAGTAAACGAATTCTATAGCGGCTACAGCAACGCCCTGCTTTGGCCATACTTTCATACCTTGCCTGCCGATAAAAAAGCCGGCAAGCACTGGCGTGCCTATCAGGATATCAACGCCCGTTTTGCTGCCAGCGTGGAGGAAATCGCAGACCAGGACAGCAGCATCTGGGTGCATGATTACCAGCTGCTGCTGGTGCCCGCCCTGCTGCGCTTGCAGCGGCCGCGGGCGACGATTGGCTTTTTCTTGCACATACCGTTTCCGGCGGCGGAGCATTTTGCCGCCCTGCCCCATGCCCGCGAGCTTATCCGCGGCATGCTGGGGGCCGATCTGGTTGGCTTTCACACCGATGCTTACACAAAAGATTTCCTAGATACCTGCAGCACGCTGCGTATCGGCACGCCAGCCAAAGGCGGCCTGGCCACGCGCGGCCGGCCTGTGCGCGTGACCAGCTTTCCTATCGGCATAGATTATGACAAGTTCGCACTCTCCGGCCGCAGCCGCAGCGTCCAGATTGCACAGCGCAAGCTAGAACGCAAATACAAGGATGCCAGCGTCATCCTGACGGTAGACCGCCTTGATCCGACCAAGGGTTTTATTGAACGCCTGCAAGCCTACCGCACCATGCTGGAGCAAAGCCCAAAGTTGCATGGTAACGTCATCATGGTCATGCTGGCAGTGCCGTCACGCAGTGATGTAGAAGCTTACCGGAAGCTGAAGTCTCGGGTAGACAAACTGGTCCATGATATCAATGACGCGTACGGCACACGCAGCTGGCAACCGGTGGAGTACCGCTATGAATCAGTGGAGTTTGATGAGCTGGCTGCCCTGTACCGCGTAGCCGATGTCGCATTTGTGGCACCCTTGCGGGACGGCATGAACCTGGTTGCCAAAGAATTCGTAGCCAGCCAAAGCAGCCATAAAGGCATTCTGGTCTTAAGTGAAACGGCAGGTGCTGCCGAGGAACTGCGCGATGCCCTGCTGGTGAATCCCGGCAAACCCAAGGCTATGGTCCGCGCCCTTACCCGCGCCCTGGCAATGCCCAAATCCGAGGTGCGTACCCGCGTCAAAGCTATGCAGGACGTGCTGGCCGCCAACACCATCCACACCTGGGCCAATTCCTTCATGCGCACGCTCAACTACAACAATGTCCGCGGCCTGGCTAGGATAGAGGGCACCATGAAGCTGGCATTCGGAGTGGCCGGGCAGCGCCTGTTGCTGTTCGATTATGACGGCGTGCTGGTACCTTTCGCACCTACGCCAGGATTGGCCAAGCCGTCTGCCAAGCTCCGCAGCACGCTGGCCCGGCTGGCAAGCGCCGGTAATACCGATGTGGCTATCATCAGCGGCCGCGACGGCCCGACACTAGAAGCCTGGCTGGGCGATATCAACCTAACGCTCATCGCCGAACACGGTGCCAAGATTAAACTGCCGGCCGGGCCTTGGCAAGAACTCGCCGAAACCAGTGATAACTGGAAAAAGACAGTGCGGCCAGTGCTTGAACGCTACGCCCGCCAGACTCCAGGTGCTTTTGTCGAGGAAAAAACTTATTCGTTAGTTTGGCATTACCGCAATGCAGCACCCTATGCGGCTCAGAAAGCCATTGCCCGCATGCAGACCACCCTGCCTAGCCTGCTGAAGCCTTGCGGCATGCGCCTGTACCGCGGCAACATGATACTGGAGATCAAGAATCCTGCTATCAATAAGGGCAGCGCCGCTAAGCGGATGCTTACCCGGCATTATGATTTCATCATGGCCATCGGCGATGATTTTACGGACGAGGACATGTTTGCCGCCCTGCCATCGGACGCCTGGACAATAAAGGTCGGCCCGGGCCGCACGGCCGCCAAAATGCGTGCGCGTGACGTAAACCAGATCCGGGCGCTCCTCAATAACCTGGCCGGATAGAATTGTTCTTTGATCTTCGGACGCCGCCTAGACAGACTGGCAACGGGGGCAAGTATGGGTGCCGCGGCCGGCAACTTTGGTTTTGATAATAACCGTGCCGGGGTGGCGCGGGCAGTCCTTGCCCTCACGCCGGAACACACGGGCAAAATCTATGTAGCTCCCCTTCTTACCCTCGGCATTCACGTAATTCCTGTCCGTCGAACCGCCCTTTTCTATAGCTAATTCCAGTACTAGCCTAAGCTCAGAATATAGAATATAGATTTTGGATTTTGGAATATCGGCCACTTTGCTTGCGGGGTGGATTTTGGCGCCCCAAAGTGATTCGTCGGCGTAGATATTGCCTACTCCGGCCAAGACAGTTTGATCGAGTAATGCTGCTTTGATGGACGTCTTTGCCCTTTTTTGCAAACGTTCGTAGAGAATTTTGGCGGTAAACTCATCACTCAGCGGCTCGGGCCCCACCTTCTTGAAGAAGTCTATATTTGGCACCTCAACAGTTGGCAACAGCCGCATCCAGCCAAACTTCCGCTGGTCATTAAAATACATGTGAGAGGACTGTCCTCTCACATCTTCGAGGTGGAGGGTTGCGCGGGTGGATTTGTCTGGCAATCTGCCGATGAGACTGTCGTTGGGATGCCCTGCCCCAAACCGCTCCTCTGGAGTAAAGTCCTTGGTCTTTAGTCTTCCGTCTTCAGTCTTGACTGGTGACCGCTGACTGGTGACCGCTGACTCCCGTTTACGCACGTAAACAAGCTGGCCCGTCATCTTCAAGTGAATTACCAGGCTGTAGCCAGAGTCTAAATCTATTATTAAAACTTTGGCACGACGGCGTACATCAATAATTTGTGCGCCAATTAAAAACTGCGCTACATCACCCGGCGCATTGGGAAAAGACTTGGGCCAATCAAAATCTACTGATTTGACCGTTTTGCCAATAATTAATTTATGCAAGCCACGCCGGACAGTCTCTACCTCTGGTAATTCAGGCATGTACTCATTGTACCAGCCGCGCGTTCCGCACTTGAGCCGGTCTTGGTGCGGTTTTTGAGAAACGTTAATAGGAGCCGTACTGGGGTAAGGTGACTGGCATGGTCTATCTGTTGCCTGCCGGCGCAGAGCGCCTAGCTCAGGCGGCGGACTTGGCGCTGTCGCGGCGCTGCTGTATTTGCACCAACTCGCTCGTCATCTTCAGTGCCAGCTTGGCAACTTTGTGCGGATGCATCTGCGGGGTCAGGTGGCCGGCACCGCGGTCGGGATAAACCTGGAACAGGTCGAATATCCTGCCCCCGTCGGTGCCCTGCTCTACTAGTTTTAGGGGGAATAGCTCATCTCCGCCAAACTGCAGGGCGCCGCTTGGTATGCCTAGCTCACGAAGCCGCGCCGGGCGGCCGGTAATGTCGGCCGAGGCAATACGTACCGCTTCTTGACGGGCTTTGCCGGGATTTTGCCAGACATAGTTGGATGATGCGCGGACTATGCCCAGACCGTAAGCGGGGTGGCTGGCCATCTCCCAGGTCAGTCGGGTAAAGACGCCGGGATTGCGCAGGGCGCGGCCAAGTATCCTGCGGGCATTGTCGTTCTTGATAAGCCCGCCCGAACCCATCACCACTAGCGAACGGAATTCACCCGGGTGTTCCAGGCACGCCCGGCTGGCATTAGCCCCGCCCTCCGAATGGCCTTTGGCATCTACTTTTTGCAAGTCCGGCATCAGCGCGCGTGCCGCGCCAAGCACTAGCATACCGGTGTTTACCTTATGGCCCTCGGGGTCATCCAGGAAGTCCGGATGCATGATACGCGGGTAACCCAGCGTTATCGCCACCCTGCCGGCTACGGCATAGGCATTGGTCAGGCGGTCTGTACCTTCTATACCGTCAGTAAAGCCGGGGAACACTTCGATAGGGTGGTCGGACACTGGCTCAAACGGCCGTTTTACCGTAAACAATATCTGCTCGTGCGGTGTGGCAATCTGCCCTACGCCTACCTTATACAGTAGCGGCCTGTCCTCGGGCAGCCATTGGAATTCATGCGTGATTTCCGGCATTGCAGCCATAATTTAAGCTAATTGTATGCTAGCTTAGGCATTTTACAAGCAGATTATGCGTACATTTGTCCGCCTGTAGATATGTATATAGCGTAACTTTACTTAAGAATACGATCTTATCTTTTTGTCAATTTATTAATACACACCTCTGTTACATTAATAGTATACTGATGATACATATGGATTCGCTTCAAGACATCTTAGGCCGCCGGCAATTCGACGAACCGCCGGAGATTCAAGCAATCAAGACTTTTGTGCGCAAAAATTTTAGCACCGATGTAGGGGTGCATGTCGGTCCGCACAGTATCACGGTCACTACGCCGTCCGCCAGTTTGGCAGGCAGTTTGCGCCCCCTGACGCACAAGCTAAAAAAAGATCTAGGTATTGATAAGAAAATATTTATCCGCATTGGTTAAGTGACATAAATCACTGTAGCTCCCATATATGCGTGTAGAATGAGGCCTATGGCTGAGAGAGTTATATTTTCCGACCTAGGCGAGCATGACGAAATGTTCCTGAGCGAGCTGAGCGGCCGCATTGAGGCCCTGGCTGGCGACCATGCCGGTTCAGAAAAAGAGTACGACCCATACGAGTTCGTGGACGAGATGGACCAAGCCATTGCCGACGGCACACTGGACCTGGATGATCCCGGCGCACAGCTGGACGAAGCCACCAAAGCCGCGCTGATAGTAAACCTGATTACAGAAGAAGGCATCCCAGAATACACCAGTACTATCCAGCGCAGACTGCCTTTCAACCATCCGCTGCGGCACTGGTCCCACCTGTGGACGGCCGACGAAGGCCGCCACGGGCCAACCATTGCCAATATTTTGCATCGTACCAAGCAGTTCAGCATGCGCGAACTTGAGCGTATGCGCATGGCCATGATGCGCTACCCTGATACGCCTCAGCCCGCCTCAGTTATCGAGAGTGTGGTGTATCCCGGCATCCAGGAACCCGCTACCGAGATAAGCCACCGCAATACCATGCGGCGTTTCCCGCGGGCGCTGGTAATCGCCAGGCGCGCTATAGGCCGCGTAACACACGATGAGGTCCGCCACGGCGGTTTCTACGCCGGCGTAGCCGAGGCAGCCATGGAAGTTAATCCGTCAGTGGTTGTCATCGCGGCAGGCCGCCAGGTGCGTGATTTTGCCATGCCCGGCAAAAGTATGCCCGGTTTTGAGGAGCGCGCCAGGATTATCAGGGAGGCCGATATTTTCGGCCCGCGCCAGCTGCGGCAGATTTATGATGATTTCTTGGTTAATAGGCTTGGTATCTTCCGCGCCGAGGGGCTATCGCCCGAGGCAGAAAAAGCCCGTGATTTCATAGCCAAGAGGCTTAAGCTGCTCGACAGGCTCAGCCGGACAGCCGGCTAACTACCGGCTTGCAATATTTTACTAATTATTTTCGTAAGCTAAGAAGGTTCTTACCATTTTAATGGTGTGCTTGTTGCCCAGGTACGCGATGGCCTTTATGCCCGATTGCGCGGCGGCCAGGCAATTGATGGCTGTATCGTCAATAAAGATGCATTCCTCCGGCCGCAGTGCCAGGCGGCGGGCTGCCAGAGCAAAGATTTCCGGATCTGGTTTGACCAGGCCGACTTCGCTGGATATAACAATATCGTCAAACATGCGCTTTTGCTCATCCGCGTCAAAAAACCGGCCGATGGCATCCTTGCTGACATTGGTTAATACCGATACCTTGTATTCGCTGCGTAGTTCGGCAACATAGTCTAGCAGCTCTTGGTTGCGGTGATAGAGCGTTGTTTCATCACTGATTCGTCCGGGCGTGGAACCAGTGAGCTTTGCCACCTTGGTATTAAACTCTTCTTCGTTTATCGCGCCCAGGTCGGCTTCTCGCTCCAGGTCGTCAATCTGCTGCTGCACGGCCCTATCATGGCCAGATTTATAAGACTCATGACCCTGCCGCTGCAATAAAACGCCAAAGCAATCAAATATTATAGCCTTAATCATGTTGTATCTATATTACCCTATTTCCTTAGTGCTATCATGAGCTAACCTGTCCGGGCGGTAACGTCTGGTTGCAGTTTTATTACTCTGCCAGCTCCTTGGCTGATTTGTTGTACTTGTCCAATGCTACACCGTATATATGGTTCAGGACTTTTGCTTATCAGAAGACTGGCCGCTAACTTCTGATTCTATGAGTTCCAGCAGGCTGGCTGGCGTAATATTGGCCTTGAGCACGTTCATGCGCGCCCCAAGCTCCAGCGCTTCCTTGATCTCCCCGCCCAAGGCCAGATTGGACATGACGATGATTTTTGTTTTAGGTGATGTATGCTTGAGATCCGCGAGTTTCAGGAATTCCACACCGTTGCAAACCGGCATCATGATATCCAGCAGTATCAAGTCGTAGGAGTGTTTCTTGCACAGCTGCAGGGCTTGCCGGCCGTTGCGGGCGGTATCTACCTGGTACGAGTGCATCTTTAGGACTATGCCTATCGGCTCGCTAATGACATCCTCGTCCTCAACCAATAAGACCCGCGGCACTATATGTCTCCTTCCGGCAATCTTATAGTAAAGGCCGTGCCCTTGCCTTTTTGCGATTCCAGCTCTATGGCACCATCATGCAGCTTGATAATCTTATCCGCCCAGTACAAGCCCAGCCCGCTGCCCGATACCTTTTGGGTTAGTTTGTTGTTGGCGCGGCCGAACTTCTCGAATATTTTAGACTGGTCTTTCTTGGCAATGCCCACGCCGTTATCTTCGATGGATATATATACATCCCCACTCTCTTCTCGCACACTCACGGTAATATTGCCCTTGTCGGGCGTGTACTTGCTGGCGTTGTCTATGAGGTTTTCGATGACCATCCTCAGCCGCACTTTGTCTATATTGGCTCGTATTGTTTTGGCAGGCGATTTGTAGGCGACGCCCTGGTTCCTGCCTTTGAACGAATCAACCTGCTCATCAATAACATCTGCCACCAGCTCGCCGATGTCTGTCACTGTCTTTACCAGAATCACCTTGCCGGCGTCCACTTGGGCAACACGCAGCAGGTCGTTTACGATTTCTATCTGGCGGTCATTGCTGGCATAGGCTTTGTGCAAATAATCCATTTGCAGTTCGCTAAGCGGCCCCGCGTAACCCTCTAGCAGCAGATTAAGGTACTGCTTGACGCCGGTAGCCGGCGTGCGCAGCTGGTGGGACGCTAAAGATATAAACTCGTCTTTGGTGGCGCTCAGAGCCTGCAACTCCTTGTACGAGGCCTCCAGCCGGACATTGGCCTTGTACAGATTGTCTTCGTACTTTTTGCGCTCGGTCAGATCACGGGTTACCTTGGCAAAACCAATGTGATTACCTTCCGTATCGAATAACGCGGTAATAATAACATTGGCCCAGAACCGCGTGCCATCCTTGCGTACGCGCCAGCTCTCGTCCTCGACGCGGCCTTCTTTCATGGCCACTTCCAGCTCCCATTCGGGTTTCTTGTTCTGCTTGTCTATAGGGGTGTAGAAGATAGAGAAGTGCTTGCCGATGATTTCATCGGGCAGGTAACCCTTGAACCGCTGCGCGCCCGTATTCCAGCTGGCGATGTGCCCAGTGGTATCAAGATGGAATATGGCGTAGTCCTTGATGGTCTCAACCAGCAGGCGGTAGCGGTCAAGCTCGCGCGTGTTGCTTATGCTGACTTGTTTTTTGGTTTGCTTAACGGGCAACGCCAGTCCTCCTGCTTACTACCACCTTGGTTACACTTGTCATTGTACCAGCGCGGTTTTTCCATACAAAGGACAAACATACTATCCGGCGTTAGATAGCAGCAAGAATAATCATCACGATATAAAAAGAAAAGAAATAAATCATCTGCGTAATCCAGAACTTCTGCTTACCCATAAATAGGGGCGAGAAATACAGCTGCTCACTGTACAGCAAATAACCGTGCATTGTATTTGTAATCAAAAACGACAAAAACAGGCTAAGTAGTATTGTTTAAGAATAGAGATGATAGACCTGTGTTTCTAGGAGATCAAATACGCATGTGAGATATTTAATTTATGGCAAAAAAGAAAAGTCAAAAAACAAGCGCGCCAATTCCCCCAATACTTAGGCTTCTACCTAACACGCCTAAATCTCAACCCGGAAAAGCAAGCAAATATGCAAAACTAATCTGGCCATTTTGGATTCTGTTATTGATAGCTTTGGCGCTATATGCGCACATCTTCCTTAAATATGGCGGTTTGCAAGGCTACCGGCTAGAATCCGCAAGGTTTCCTGGCATAGAAAGCGCAGAGATCGCGAGCGTAAGGGATAACACCTTGGCGTATGTGAATGATTTGAATGGCAAAATCGGGCCAAATTCGGACATGGCAGCCACATATGCCTCCCCACTACAGACTGCTGACCTTTGCGAAAAAGGCAAACACGAGAATCCCACCTTTAAGTTTAAAGGCCGTTACGACAACTGGGCGTATAGCTGCAAAATTAGTACAATGCAATATTTTGTTTACGACAAACCTTTCTGCGAAGTAGCGGCCGGTCTTGTCGCGCAGAAACTCCCATTCATGACATACCAGAAGAAGTATGACTGCAGGCAAAGCGTACCTGAAATAGGTGAGGGCTTAAGCTTCTTTTCCTATGATGACCCAACGCCTGCCCATGAATCATATCCCAAGCTGCTACATATGAACTTCAGGCTAAAGGATTTAGACGAGTTCAATATATCATTAGGCCCATATGGGACGGGTTTTCCCGACATATTCTTCAACTGCTCCTACAACATAGAACGAACCGCGTATTGTTCAGACAAGCAGGTTGATAAACAATACCGCCAAGAAATACTGTTACTGCCAGCCGAAAGCAGCAGAACGATCATCGAAGCCAATTACGATAAAACATATTATGAGAAATAACGGATGAACGTGCCTAAGAAGCAGTATTGTCCCTGCCCTTCAATCTGAGGCTGAATTATCAGCGGTACGATTTGGAAACGTAAAATAAGTCTTGCCCGTCTTATAGGATTCGGCATAGGCCGTAAAGCATCCGAAGAGATTATCAGGCAGATTTTCTAAATCATACCAATCCCATGACTCAAGCTTCTCGGGCTCCAAGACTTGAGGGTCACCCGCTTCCCAATCAGCCGCAAAACCGAAGTCTACATAATGCTTCGGGAAATACTTCAGCAGATCCGATACGCATAGCAGCCTCAGATTAGTGACCTTTATGCCACATTCTTCGGCTATCTCACGTAAGGCCGTCTGCTCGGCTGTTTCGCCGTATTCCAAATGTCCCCCAGGCCCGCCGTATTCGTTTGCACCATGGGCATTCTTACGTTTGCCCAAGAGGACTTTGCCGTCCTTCACTACGAATACGCCCACGCCCACCTTAACTTTCTGCTCTTCACTCATAGCCGTAGTCTACCACCCCCTATAAAATCCTACTTTAAACTCGATAGGAAGTGCTTTACAACCCTGGAACTACGGAGTGTTACGATCTTGTCTTTGGGATACTTACTAAGCTCGGCCCGTATGACCGGGGACTGCTCCCTGCTGAAGTTCAGGACGTATTTGAGGAAGCCTGGGTCTATTCTTTCATTCCAACTTTCGGGCATTTCTTCACGGATCTTGTTGCGATACTGCACTCGCCGTTTGAAGATGCGGTAGACATAAACGCTCGGTGGAAGGTCAAGATAAATCGTCAGGTCTGCCATGGGTACGCGGAAATCCAGCGTAAATTTGTAGACACCTTCCATAATCCACTTCTCCGCCTTAGCCTCCTGCTTAATCTTTTTGATGAAGCCTGGCCTGTCCTCCAAAAAATAATATGTCTCGGAAAATGCAATCTTATCCATATGAATAATCGGTAATTCATACGCTTTGGCTAGTTTCCGGGCCAAAGTAGTCTTGCCCGAGCCTGGCGGCCCGATAATATTGATCCGCTTGTACTTCATTCGCTCAAGCATACCATCCTTCCGAAAATAACAGATGAAAAACCAAAAAGCGGAATTAAATCTTGCCCCAGTTCTTGCCAATTTCTATTTTCACCACCTCCGCGTTACCGGTTTTGAGTGACCAGTCAAAATCTTTATATTCCAAATGACCACAAGCGATATTTCGCATAAAGAATCCCAATATTGCGTGACCGACAACCAGGATATTACCCTTTGAGCTGCGTGCCGCTTCCGCTATCCCACTTATGGCCTTTTGGGCTCGTTTGATCAGCTCCTGGTGCGTTTCGACTCCCCTGCCATTCTCAAGTTCGTAGAAGAAATTCTTGTTTTCGGGACGAGGCTCGCCTTTGTACTCGCCGAGATTACGCTCGGTAAGTTCACGCAACACGACTATGTCTATGCCGCCCAACTCTTCCGAAATAATTTGAGCCGTCTGCCCTGCCCGGACAAGAGGTGAAACGAGTATGGTTGTAATCCCCTTGTCTTTGAGCAAGCCTGCGGCGATTTTGGCCTGTTCACTGCCCGCTTCTGTCAGCTGAACCTCATCTGACGATACGTTGTCATCTCGGTTGGCCTCGCTCTGCCCGTGCCTGATAAAATATACCGTCATATCTCGCCCCAGTTTTTACCGCTATCAACATCAACCTTCAGCTTAACTCCAAGCTCCGGATAGACATGTTCCATCGTTTCTTTCATCAGCTCGCCAACTTTTTCGGCATCGTCGGCATGGCATTCCACCAGGATACTGTCATGAATCTGCAACAACATGCGGGGCACGCCCGCAGGAGTGAGGAGTGAGGAGTGGGGAGTGGGTTTTTCAGACCCTTTCTTCTTACTTCTTTCTGCTTTCTCCGCAAAAGTTTGATCAAACTTTTGCTGCAACCGTACCATTGCTAATTTTGTGAGATCGGCCGCGCTGCCCTGGATAGGCATATTGATGGCCTGGCGGTAGGCGCCTTCGCGCACCATGAAATTGCTGGACTTTACGTCGGGCGTGGGGCGGCGGCGACCCAGTATCGTCTCGACATAGCCCTTCTTTAGGGCCTGTTCGCGCAAAGACTCGATGTATAGCTTTAATTTGGGACGGATCATAAAGTACTTGGCGATGAAATCGCGCGCCTCGGCAAAACTCATGCCCGTACCCTCGGCCAGCCCGTGCGGCCCCTGGCCGTACATGATGCCAAAGTTCACGGCTTTGGCGTTATAGCGCATTTGTTTGGTGACTTCCTCGGGATCTATGTTCAGCACCGCGGCAGCAGTCAGCACATGGACGTCCTGGTCTTCGTTGAAGGCACGGATCATGTCTTCATCGCCGCTCAGCGCGGCAGCCAGACGGATTTCAAACTGTGAGTAGTCAGCGCTCACGAACACGTGGCCGGGCCGGGCCACAAAGCCGGTACGGATTTTTTTGCCAAGTTCAGTCCGAACGGGGATGTTCTGCAAATTTGGCTCGTTGCTGCTCAGGCGCCCGGTGGGGGCAATGGTCATCCGGAAGTTGGTGTGCACGCGGCCGTTTTCGTCCATCTGCTTTGGCAGCGTATCGACATAGGTGCTCTTGAGCTTGGTGTACTCGCGGTATTGTTCGATACAGTCGATGATAGGGTGCAGCGCCCGTAGTTTGTTCAACACATCCGAGGCGGTGGAAAAATGCCCGGCTTTGCCCTTCTTTACGTTCCACGGCTGGCCTTCGTAGCCGTGCGTCAATTTGGCCTGCGTGCTTGAAGTTGGCAGCTGTAATTTCTCAAATAATATTTCGGACAATTGCCCCGGGCTGGAGATATTGAACTCTTGGTCGGCATGGCCGTAGATGGTCTGCTCGATGTCGCTGATTTTATCGGCCAGCTCATCGCCCATTTTGGCCAAGTAGCCGGCGTCCAGGCCAATGCCCTCGTATTCCATGCGCGCCAGAACCGGAATCACCGGCCACTCGACTTGGTCGCTGAGAGTAATCAGCTTGGTCAGCTCGCTCATACTCTCGGCCTGGTAATTCTGCAGGGCCTTAATGACAGCGACTAGCTCGCCTGCCCGTTTATGCAGCTCTTCTGAATTCAGCGCGTCAAGGCTGGCGGTTTCGTGGCCAAGGTCAGCAAAAGCCAGTTCGGTCAAAGTAGTAACGCGGCGGATGGAATTGATAAGGAACGCGCCCACTAGTACATCATGACTAACTTTTGGTAATTCCACGCCAAGGTCCAGCAGCACCTTCAGACTGGCCTTAAGGTCGTAGCCTATGACATTCTTCAGCTCACCAAGCTTGGCAGCCACGGCTTTTTTATCCAGGGCCTTCAGGTCGAGTACATAGGCTGTCTTATCATCTGCTAGCACGATGGTTTCGGCACCGCGGCCATGTTGCCCGGACGCGTAGCTGTGCAGCACCATCTCGTCCTGTATCTTGATAGCCTTTAACGCGCCGTTCATGATGACCAGCTCTGTCTTCAGCGGTTCGATAGCGCCTGCCGTCACTTTATGCACGGGCGCTTCACTGTTATCCAGGACCTGCATGTACTCGGGCAGTTGGCGCAGCAGGCTGCGGAATTCCAGGTTGGTCAGCAGGCTCTTAAGCGCATGCACGTCCAGGTCGCGCGTGTCCGTCGCCTGAAGATCCAGGTCTACCGGCGCGTCATCCATTAGTAGCGCGACTTGCTTGCTTAAGTAGGCCGACTCTTTGCCCGCCTCAAGCTTTTTGCGGGTAGTTTCTTTGATTAACGCCAGGTTGTCATAGATGTTATCGAGCGTCTTGTAATCCTGCAGCAGTTGCACGGCGGTCTTCTCGCCCACACCCGGCACACCTGGGATGTTATCGGAGCTGTCACCTTTGAGCGACTTCAAATCCAGGAATTGTTCTACCTCTATACCGTGTTTTTGTTCAAAATATTCAATGTCAAACCGTTCGATGTTGCTAAAGCCCTTTTTGAGCACATAGACGTGTGAATGCTGGCCGATGCACTGCAGAGCGTCCAGATCACTGGTGATTAGCATAGTCTCCAGGCCGGCTTTATCCGCCTTCTTAGCCAGGGTACACATGATGTCATCGGCCTCGTAATCATCCAGCTCATACAGGGGCCAGCTGAAGGCTTTGAGCAGGTCGTGCAGGATAGGAATCTGCACGTAGAAATCCGGCGGCGCAGGCTTGCGGCCGGCCTTGTACTGCGGGTACAGCTCTAGCCGTTTGCGGATGTTGGTCTTGGGCTTGTCCCAGGCCACAGCCACATAATCGGGCTTGAGCCTCTTCAGCAGCTCCAGTGACATGGCGGCAAAGCCGTAGACGCCGCCCGTAGGCGTACCGTCCTTGGTGCTGAGGTTGGGCATGGCATAATAGCCGCGGTAAAACACGCTCTTGCCATCTATGATTGCCAGTTTCTTCCGAGCAGTATCAGCCATCACGACCTGCTTTCAGGCAGAGCCTGAAACCCTGCCATGATTTTTTGCCCATGACTGCGTTGGTATCTGCGGTACTCGCGCACAGTATTTTGATACAGCTTGCTCCGTTCCTCGCTACCGCCTTGTCCTGGCCAAATCTGATACTGCTCAAGTCACTCATACATACAGTGTAACAAGAGACGGATGCTGTTGATACTTGTGCTTAGGCGGCGTCGGCCAGGTCCAGGAGTTTTTCTAACGGCGTAGCTTTTGCAAGCGTATTCTGGGCCAGCAAGTAGTAACCATCGTCAAAGGCGCCCTTTATCGGATCGGCTATGCCTGTCTCGTCCAGATCGGTTACGATCGCATGGTCTCTTGTGTATCTGAAGGCTACTTTATGCGACCTCTGAAGTCCGTACGCGGGATGGATATATTCCAAGCCACACAGCGAAGCCACGGCAACCTGAGCCAGAACCGGCACGCGCTCTACCGTCCATTCCTCGTCATCCATCTCCGTATAATGAAGCGGGCTATGCTCGCCAAAGGGCGGCGGGAACATAAATGCAATATGGGCAGCCCTGCGCAAATCAAATACATCCAGCTGCGTGACGTTTGTATCGCTCTCTTCCCAGGTTGTCAGCGCCACCGTCAATTCGCCCGCAACGGCTGGCGTACTGGCAATTTTTTCACTGAGTCCATGCAGAAGCGCTGCATCCTGAATAATAAGCAGTGCATCCAAGGTTGGATTTAACTCTATACCTGGCATTTGCTACATTTTATATCCCTGTTAGGGGCGAATTGCAAGCCCCGCTAGAAATAAGCCGCTCTAAGCGGCTGCCCAGAAGGCTTTTTAGCCGGAGCGGATTTCTAACGGGGCAAACATATGCATAATGTTCATGCAGCGCATGCTTGTACGGCTCAAACGGCGGCGCCTCTCAGTAGCCGCGTGTTCCATGGGCGCTTAGCTTAACGTATCTGTTTCCGCTAATCTAAAGCGTTATGGCGCCGCGGGTGCGGCCGGCACGCAGGAACCGTTATTGACGCTGATGCCTATGCTGGTTGAATTGATATTGCTGGCATTGCCGCTGGCGGCCGAGCCGCCATTCACATTGTTGTTCACGCTGGCACTGCCCGATGTTGCCGTTTGGCTGGCTGAGCTATTGATTTGCACATTGGTGTTGTTGGTACAGGTTATATTTGTCCCGCCGCCAGCCGGTGGATCTTGCGGTTCCTCTGCGAGTGTGCTGATAGTATTACCCGTTAAGGTGGCGGTGCTTGATATCTGGGCATATGCCCTGGCAGCCAAGAAGACCGGAAATATAAACACTAACGGCAATGCCCAAAATAATGCGAAGCTCCCGGCCTTGCTCTTGCTAAGCAACCGGCTGGGTTGCCCGGTGTTAGTATACGGCAGCTGGCTTTTATAATATTTTGTTAGTCTGCGCAGTTCTCCAATTATGATGCATAACGCTGGAAGATAAATAATTATAATCAACCCTAAGGGCTCTCTAGTAAAGTCAACCAAATATCCCAACAGCGGGGCTGAGTAGCTTAGCTTGCCCAAGATATCCTTGCCTGTAATCTGAGGATCAGGACTCTCATTAGCATCACCCTTGGTAACAAACTGCTGGCCGTTACTCCAAGAGGGTAATTCGACGATCCGATGGGTGATACTCTGTTTTGCATTCAATGGACTTGTGTATGTAACAACGTCTCCCGCTTTTAGTTTGTTGGCAGCGACGTTTTTTACGCTGATGAGATCACCCTTATTAAGATACGGGGACATGCTCCCGCTCTGCACGCTTAATAAGTTACCCCCTTGGATCCTCGTTACCACGGCCAGGCCGCTCGCACCCACCAAGATGGTAAGTGCGAGCAATGCTATAGATCGTTTTATGAGACGAAACATAGACATTTAAACCTGTTTAGATGGCTGGTGCCGGCGTAGCAGTAAAGGTAAGGTCAAACGAGTCAACACTAGCAGAACTGCCGGTAACAGCTGCCGGAACAATGTCAAACTCGACGCTATAATTGCCTTCTGTTGTCTCTTGTCCGGGTTGATTGTTCCCAGTTGCGCCTGCATCCAAGGTGCCCGGCAGGTTAAAGTTGTTGTTCAGCAGGTCTTCGAAAGTACCGCTGTTAGTTGCGCCGCTGTTCAATTCGGTAAAGGTTACCTTCAAGTTATTCCAACCAGAAAAGCCGGTTACGCCTGGGGCGATGATTACCCTTGCCGTAACCTTCTCGTTCAGTTCACTGGTATTTTGGAAGTAGAACAGCTGCGGATCGGTGCCCTGCCCCGGCACTAAGTCGTCAATAGTAAATCCTGGCGCAGTCGTTTCAAATGAGTCGCCGTCCCACAGCAACAATGATGTATCTGCCGTATCGATGGTATTGTTTGTGAGCGTTGCCGTACTGTTAAGCGCAGCAAAAGTGGCTCCAGTGGCTAGCGCCATTACCGCGCCAATTACGGCGATTGCCCGCGCCAGCGGATTAATTTTACGTATAACTTGCATGTTCATTGTCTCCTTAAATAACCGGTCCCTGGCGCCAATCGGCCTGTATCTGGGCCGCCCAAGATGCATTTGCGCTCAACGCACTCGGACTTGCTGCAGGGTCTTGTGTGGTTTAGCAATGGAAGCTGCTCCACAATGATTTCTTCTGCGAAAGTTATGTGCGGAGATGATAGCCGGTTGTTTTGTCGACAAGACGTATCAAAATACGTCTTGGAGCAAAACGGTCGGCTAGCGCTCCGCACATAGCTTGCAGCTGAAAAGCATTGTGGGGTTAGCTTCCTTAGTTGCTCGCGCTCAAAAGCGCGCCTCCCTCCCCATACAATTCCTATCGCCCGCTAGTCTGGCGCCAAAGACCTGGAATATTAAATAACGCACTTACCATTTAGACATAGGCCGGCGATTGATAAAGTAAGATTTCTCATAGAGTGCTTATGGTAGGGTCATAGTGTAACGGGTAAGAAATTGTCTATGTTTGACAATTTTTGCTACTTATGTTATTATGTATTTGTTATGTCAAAAATACAAAAAGATTAGCCCTAGAAGTACCTGGACGGAATTAACACTAGTCTTGCCGGGCACGACTGCCAATACCGCGCACGGTACTATCCCGCATATTTGCGGCATAGTAAACTCTCTGTACGATAACCGCCGCGGCCAGCCCGCTTAAAACCCGATTTTTTGTTCGGCGACAGACAGATATGCCTGTACGTCGTCTTGGTTGAATACAATAACGTCCGCTAGCTCTCTAACTCCTGTTAGATCCTGGACGTACGGGTTGTCGTGCACGCTCAATTCTTCGGATTCTTCCGAGGTTTTGAATTCTTCAAAGGTCAGCTTATCTTCGTTAGAACGATGACGGGCTTTGATACGCTCGTACCGGAGCTCGGCCGGTGCATCAATAAAGACAATTTTGCCTCCGGCTTTTTTGATTGCTTCTACTTCACCCAGTGAGCGGACGCCGCTGATTACTACGCCGTCATACTTATCCTTTTCTTCGTTGTATTTTTCTAATGAAAGTTCTGCCAAAACGCCTGGGCCGCGTTTGTCACGCAGCTCATTGGCGGTCTGTTTTAGGACTGGCCGCTCGATGCTGCCGTACTGGGCTTCGGCAACGGCGCGTACCATGTCGCTCGTACTCAAATGCATATAGTTCCGCGTTTGCACCAAATGGTGTGCCAGCGTATCCTTGCCGCTGGCAAATGTACCAGATAAGCCGATAATCATGATTATTTTATATAATCCAGGAGTTTCTTAGAATCTTTGTGCTTGCGGAGTTTGGCAAGTGCTTTGGCCTCGATCTGGCGGATGCGCTCGCGGGTGACGGAGAATTCCTGGCCGACCTCTTCTAGGGTGTGGCTCTTGCCGTCTTCCAGGCCGAAGCGGAGTTTTAGAATCTTCTGTTCGCGCTCAGTGAGGCTGCCCAGCAAATCTTTGACCTGTTCTTTAAGCAGCTGGCCGGCGGCGGATTCTTCTGGGCTAACAGTGTCTTCGTCTTCGATGAAATCACCCAGAACAGAATCTTCCTCGTCGTCGCGCACGGATGCATCAAGACTGGAAATATCCTGTTTGATCTTCATGATGTGCTCAACCTTCTCAACATCTATCTCCATCTCGCGGGCGATTTCTTCATTGGTTGGCTCGCGGTTGAGATCCTGGGTCAGGCGGCGCTGGGTGCGCAGCAGCTTGTTGATGGTCTCGACCATGTGCACGGGGATACGGATGGTGCGGGCTTGGTCGGCTATGGCACGGGTAATAGCCTGGCGGATCCACCAGGTGGCGTAGGTGGAGAACTTAAAACCCTTGTCTGGGTCGAACTTCTCGACGGCGCGCAGCAGGCCGGTGTTGCCCTCTTGGATAAGGTCCAGCAGGTCCAGGCCGCGGCCTACGTAACGCTTGGCGATACTGACAACCAGGCGCATGTTGGCCTCGGCCATCTCGTCTTTGGCGCGCTTTTCGCCAGCTACAACACGCTTGGCCAAAGCCAGCTCTTGCTCGGCGGTGAGCAGCGGAATCTTGCCGATTTCACGCAGATATAAGCGCACCGAGTCATCGGCGATGTCGTCCAGGTAGACCTTGTCATCCAGGACGATTTCTTCACCGTCCTCACCCGTCCATTCATCGGTAAAATCTTCGGCCGAGGGCTCGGTAGCGGCAACTAGCTCGATGTTTTCCTCGCCCAGTTCGGTATACAGCTGGTCTAGTAAATCTACGTTCTCGGGCGTGTCGGCAATGGCAGCGAAGATATCGCGCTGATCCAGCTTGCCCTCTTTCTTACCCTTCTCAAGCAGCTTAACTTTGGCTTCTAATAGCGCGGCTGCGTCCTTGGCTGCTTTATCTTCTGGCATGTATTTCCTTTACTTACGTTTGACTTGTTTTAACAGGTCGTTCAAATCTTTGTCGGCGGTAAGCAGGCGGCGGGTTTCGTCGTCGCCGGCATCGGCAAGCCGCTCGTTTATAAGCTGTTTTTGATGTTTTACGTAGTGCGCAACTAAGCGTTCTTGCAATCGAGTGACTTCCCAGTGGAGTTCTGTAATCTCGAGCGATCGATATAATTCATCGAATTGTAATGCAGTAATTTTTACATAATCGGCCATGGATTGCAACTGTTTAAAATTACTCCTTTGGGCAGATCCAGCGGGGGTGCCTTTAGTTGCGGCTCCAAAATCGGGGTTTGCCTTTAAAAACTCGAATAATTTTCGTGCCTGGACTTCTATAAACATGTCTGGGGTCAGTTGCGGCACTTCGTCTCTAAGACCCGGGTGCATAAGCAGCAATGACAGCAGGTGCTGCTCGGTCTTGCGCTGCTCAATCGTTTCCTTGCTCTCGTTTCCAGGGATTATCCTTGGAATTCTGAGGCGTTTGGATGATGGGGATGGTTGATACAGCTTGGCGCGCATCGCGTCTTTGCTGACGCCGATAGTTTTGGCCAGTTCCGATATGTAGTGGTCCTGTTCGACTTGGTCGGTGAGGCCGCGGATGATATTGAGCACGATATCGGTGAATTCGCGTTTGCCTTTGCCCGACTCAATGTCCAGCAGGTTCTTGTAGCGGTCAATCAGCCAGTCCACGGCGTATTGATGTTTGTCTATGGCCTGCTGCCAAAACATGGGGTCCTGACGGATGAGCTCATCGGGGTCTTTGCCGTCAGGGATAGTGATAATGCTTACATTGACGCCGATTTTCTGCGCCAGCGGGATGGCCCGCTCGGTGGCATTGATACCGGCACGGTCGGCATCAAACGCAAAGCGGATATCGCCCGCGTACCGGCTGAGGTCTTTAAGATGGAACTCTGTCAGGGCGGTACCGGCCGAGGCCACAACGTTCTTCACACCCGCCTGGTGGCTGGCCACAACATCCAGGTTGCCCTCTACCACTACGCTGTAGCCGGCCTTGCGGATGGCATCTTTGGCCAGGTGCAGGCCGTAAACCTGGCGGCCTTTGTCATACAGCAAAGTGGCCGGCGTGTTGATGTATTTGGGCGATTCTTTATCGTCGGTAAGGCTTCGGGCCGTAAAGCCTACCACCCTGCCCTGCGCATCTGATAGCGGCACCATTATCCGCCCGCGGAACATATCGCCCAGGCCGCGGTAACGCTTTGTTACAAGCCCTGCCCGGGTCATTTCTTCTTCTGTAAAGCCCTTCTTACCTAGGAATGTGTACAGGGCATCGCCCGTGTTGGGCGAGTAACCAAACCTGAATAAAAGCACGGTTTCTTTGCTAAATAACCGCTTGCCCAGCAGGTATTCCAACGCCGGTTTGGAGCTCTTTAGCTGGGTCTGATAAAACCGTGCCGCCAACTCAATAACTTCATACAAACGCTCCTTCACCTTGTGAGAGGACTGTCCTCTCACATTGAATTGCTCTAGGTCTACACCGGCCTTGCGCGCCAGCAGCACCAGTGTTTCCTTAAAATCAAGGCCTTCGATCTCCTGGATAAAAGTGAACATGTCACCGCCCTTGCCCGAGCTGAAGTCGTGCCAAATCTGCTTCTCGGGACTAACCATGAAGCTTGGTGTCTTCTCGTTGCCGAAGGGGCTTAGGCCCTTCAGGTTGCGGCCGGAACGTTTTAACTGGACATACTCGGAAATAACATCCTCTATAAGCAGCTTGGCTTTGACCTCTGACACCGCATCCATTCTATTAGGGTACAGGGTTTAGGGTTTGGGGTACAGCGTAAGGGCTTTTACTAAGTCCCGCACCCTCGACCACTCACCCTGTTTTTGGTATGCTTATGGTAATGGAACCGATGAACCAAGTGCCGCAGCAAAACCCGTACGATTTTATTACCAACCCAGGCCAGCCGGGCAAAAAGCCAGGGCTTGGGGGCAGTCCGGCAAAGACCCGCCTGATTATAGTGATTGCAGGCGCAGTCTTGTTAATCGTCATCATTTCTATCGTTGCTATGATACTATCCAACGCCGGCAAGCGTGACATACCTGGCCTGAAAAGCATCGCCGCCGAGCAGCAGGAGCTGATACGTATCGCCGAGCTCGGCAAGGACAGAACCACCGACGCAACTACTAGAACGCTTGCCTACAACACCAGCCTAAGCACCACTACGCAGCAGCAAAAGCTTATCGCCTACTTAGATACCCGCGGTACGAAGATGGACAAAATACAGCTGGGCATAAAAAAAGACGCCTCGCTGGAGGCCGAGTTGGAATCCGCTGCCGCCAACAACCGCTTTGATGAAGAGTTCGGTAAAGTCCTTAACGCTTCGCTGCTGGAATACAATGATAGTTTATCCAAGGCCTACAAATCCGCCGCCGGCCCCAAGAGCAAAGCCATATTAGAGGAAAGCTTTAATAACAGCGTTACCATCCTCGGTCTGAAATAGGGCAGGCGTCTCAAACCTGTAGGTTATAATTTATTGGTATGGCTTATTCATATTCGCCCGCCCCTAAGCCCAGGCGCCTGCGCCTTGTGCTCATCGTCTTGTTCGTACTGCTGGCCAGCGGCTTGGCCTACTGGTTTATCAATAGGAACCACAAGGCCGAAGCGCCCGATGACAGCCAGGCGCAGTCCCAGCAGGAGACCAACCAGCAGCCAAACTACACGGTTATTGACCTGCAGCCGGCCGTACAAGCCTGGGCCGATGCCCAAGCGGCAAGCTACCATATTGTCGTCTACGACCTGCAAGCCGGCCAGAACATCGCCGAGGTTAATCCCGATGAAGTGCTGTTTGCTGCCAGCCTGTACAAGATTTATGTGGCCTACCTTGCCCTGCTGGATTTTCAGACCGGAGCCCAGAACCCGGACGATATCCTGGTCGCCGGCCAGACTATGCGCGAGTGCGTAGACAAGATGATACGAAGCTCGGATAGCCCCTGCGGCGAGGCTATGATGGCCGGTATGGGCCAGGCCTCTTTGAACCTGCGGGTGAAAAATTTAGGCATGAACGGCACGTTCTTCAATGGTATCCGTACCTCAGCAGCAGATTCTGCCCGTATTATCCGTCTCATTGCCGAAAAGAAAGATTTGAACGATGAAAACACCGCCTTCCTGCTGGATGCCATGCTCACCCAGGATGCCAAGTTCAAGCGCGGGCTAGCTACCGGCGCGCCGCAGGCCACTTGGCACACCAAAGTCGGCTGGAATGAAGACATAAACTACCACGACATCGGCCTTATGACTATGCCGGACGGCCGCAAGTTTGCCGTGGCTATCCTGGGCCAAGGCTCAGGCTCGTCAAAACCAATAGCCGACTTCGCATCAACAATTTACACTGCACTATTTAAGGACGACGTTATATATAACTAACAACCATTAATTGTTCCTTATCTAAAGAACAGGAGCACGCTTAAGCAGTAGGTTGGTGGGCATCTGTACCCTCGGTGACGAGGATGTAGCTATGCAGAATCAGCGCTTGCACCTCTTCCCAGGGCAGTTGGCCGGTTAAGAGCAGTGTGTTCCAGTGTTTTTTGTTCAGATGATAGCCTTCCATGACCGTCTCGTATTTTTCACGCAGCAGCTTAGCCAGCAGCGGATCGCACTTGAGGCTAAGGCGCACCGGCTGGCTGCCTTCGGCTACGAGTGCGAACATCTTGCCGCTGTCCGGCGGACCCACTTTATAAACCGATACGTCCTGGCCAAAGGGATAATCCAGCCGCGCGTTGGGCATAGACAAGATATATTCCTCGACTGTCTTGTGATCCATTAATGCATATCATACAACAAAATACGTATTTACTCTTTGACAACCCTATAAAAAGCGTATACTTAAAGTATCAGGTAGAGAGCCGGAAAACTTTAGGAGGATAGAGAGATGAAGTACCGCTATTATCAAAAGCGCCGCGGCAGCTTACGCCGCGCATTAACTAGTGTCAGCGCCAGCTTGGTGCTGCTGGTAAACAGCTTCAGCGTGGCCGTACCATTTTTATTAGTGAAAGGCGCCGCGGCAGCACCTGCGGTAGTGGTTCATCCATCTAGCCTCAATGGCTGGTCGGCTACGACCACGACTGGTGGTACGGTAGACTTTGTTGCCGATGCTACCGCTCCGTCTGGTGATGGTGCACTTAAGCTTGTCACTATTAACGACAATGATTCACGCGCCCGCCTATCCACTACTGCCCCAGCTGGCACGCAAGTCTCTGCAATCACAGAGGCAAGCTACTGGTCCAAGGTAGACTCTGCCTCTAACGATGCTGGCTCGGTGTCTATGTACATTGGTATAGATCTGGATGGAGATCTTGGCACCACCACGGACCGCACCGAATTGGTCCACGAGCCATACTGGCAGAATAGTGAAAGTCCCGACCCAGCACCTGTTGTTCACGGCACTTGGCAGCAATGGGATGTTGATCAGGGGATTTTCTGGTCAAGTGCGACTGTAGGCAGCTTTGTAGCTGGTGCCGGCGGTCCGCCTTTCTATGACTTAACTGACGCGCCTTCAACGGCTGTTGTCCATGCAATCGGCGTTTATATTGGTTCCTACAATCCTGCCTACACCACTTACGCTGATGCCGTAACATTCAACGGTACGGCCTATGACTTCGAGCCTAACCCTATCCCTGTCTGCGACACTACCATTTCCAGTTTTGATACGTTCAATAACGGTACCGTGAATGGCCAGCAGGGCTGGTCTTCTACCGGACCGTTCGACCAAGCAATTGTGAGTAATACTTACGGCCATGATAGCTTTGGCTGTAAATCACTGCGTATCTCAAATGCTGTAACCAGCGGCAGCTTTGGCGACCAGACTTTTTCTTACTCGGTAGCCAATGAAGCCGGCGATACCGATGCCCAAAACGGCGGCATGTCTGGTGGTACGCGCCAGAATCACTACGAGGCCCAGTTTGATATCACCCCAACTCAAGGTTCCCAGCAAACTGGCCTTAGTATGTCTGTATCACCTGATCGCGGCGATGGTGCCCGCATGAGCTACCTCCGCTTTGAAGACCAAGCCGATGGCATACACGTCTTCTTTGATGATGTAACAGGTACCACGCCTGAAACAATAAGTTTTGATGAGTATGAAATAGCTACACTTACCCGTGCTAATCCGCACAATGTGAAGTTTGTCATGGATTTCTATAATGGCGGCTCCAACGATGTTGTAAAGATCTACATAGATGGTGTACTTGAGCACACCGGCACAAGCTGGGAGAACTATTTCCGCTACGACACCGAGTCTAATCCAACCCTCGTAGACGAAAGCCGCACCGTAGATTCACTGCTTTTCCGTGTAGGCGGTACAGCTGCACCCGCAAATGCAGGCAAGGGCTTCTTGGTAGATAACGTGACCATCGCCACCAGCACCGTACTCCCCGCCATTCCAACCAATCTAAGCTGGACCCCAGATGGCGGCACGGCAATGGCCAGCGGCGGCACGACAAACGTACAGAAGGGCACCTTAAGCTGGCAAGATACTGATCCGGGCGTAGACCATTACAAGTACTACTTCTGGACAAATATTCCCGGCTATTTTGAAGGCCAGGCGAATGCTTGGTCTACTGAAGGTTCTGCCTACATAACGCAGTCTCCGGGCGGCGGCTCTATCTGGACTGATTTTTACGACAAGGAAGGCACTTACTACTTCTGTGTCAAAGCTATTGACGCGGGCGGCAACACATCTGCCTGCAGTGATACCTTCTCGGTAACCTACGACAAGACCGCACCAGCCATGCCGGTGCACCAGTCGCCCGGCGACAACGCCGTCATCAATTACAACGACTTCTGGTTTGAGTGGACAGACGCCGCTGGCGCAACCCGCTACGAAGTCCAGTACTCGCAGAATCCTGCCGTGAACGGTGCCGGCGCCTTCCAGAACGTGCAGTGGACGGGCGATTACCAAATGATTCAGCCAACTGATTCCCGGGCCCGTTCTGTTGGCGCTAACGGCACCTGGTATTGGCAGGTACGGGCAGTTGATGCGGCCGGCAACACCAGCGCCTGGACCACCCCATGGAAAGTAACGATTGATGCGGATGTCCCAACCGTACCAACCGCCGTATTTACAGAAGACAACAGCGGCGATAACGTGCCTGACGGCGGCCTGACCAACTCGCAGTTCTTTACCTTCACTCTTGGTTCATCAAGCGATGTAACCCGCTACCAGCTAAAATACTGGAATGATATTCCTGGCTCACCATACAAAGCAGGTAGTGAGTGGAATCCTAACGATCTCAGCGGCTACTCCCCCGTGCTTGGCACCTACAAGGACAACTTTACCCAGGGCGACGGCGTGCACTACTTTGCCTTTAGTGCCTGCGATGCAGCCGGCAACTGCTCGGCCTACGGGGCGCCGTTTACCGTAACTTACGATGGTACTGCCCCCGCCGTACCTGCTCATGAGGCGCCTGCAGACGGCGCGGTCCGTACTACCGCCAACCAAACATCGGTAGAGTGGTCAGACGTTACCGATCCAAGCGGCGTGACCTACCGGTACGAATCTTCCCTGTCATCCGCTACCAACCCAGGCGGTTCATTTACCTCACCCGCCTATGTATCCGGCCCGCTTGCCAGCTCGGCAATCCCAACGCCAGGTACGCCCGAGGGTACATATTACTGGCATGTTAAGGCCGTAGACGGTGCCGGCAATGACAGCGCCTGGAGCACGTCTTGGAGAATCGTAGTAGACAACACGGCACCGGTCCTGACCATAAACCCGCTGGGTGATTCCGAGGACGCAACGCCAACCATCACCGGCACCACAAACGAGCCTACCCTGCCGGTCATCGCAACCGTGAACGGTGTAGATTACATCGCTACTGTTAATCCTGACGGCACCTGGAGCGCCGATGTTACCACCCCGCTGGCTGTAGGCCCATACACCGCTACTGCCCGCAGCACCGATGCTGCAGGCAATACCCAGACTCCTGCCCCAACCCGGGCTTTCGCGGTCTTAGCCGCCCCGCAGGTACTCGGTGCAAGTACCACTAACAACCCTGGTAGCAGTAGCGGCTCAAGTAATCCGGGCAATTCAAACGCAGGCGGCTCAACTGCCCGCACCTCTTCAACCGGTTCCGCTGACAGCACCGGTGAAGGCAGTGTCCTGGCAGCAGAGACGCTCGCTCAGGCCGAAGATACATCTGCCGGTGATTCAAGCAGTGAATCAAGCTCTGCAGGCCAATCTGACGATGAGGAAGCCCCCGCAGAGGACACATCCTGCCGTAAGCTCCTGGGCATCTGCTGGTACTGGTGGATCCCTGTCGTCCTAGTCGTACTGATCATTATCTACCTGATCGGCCGCGGCCGCTCTGACGAAAATTAAACAAAACAAACGTGTAAAATACCCCTCAGCCCGAGGGGTATTTTTATTTCTTTAAATAATCTAAATAATACTGGAGTTCGGCAATGGACTCCTGGATATCGTCGTATGCCCGGTGACTGTTGGCTTTTTCGTACTCTACGCCGTACTTGCCTTGCATTAATATCTTTAGCGTGGTGACATCCAGCATGCGGTAGTGCAGGCGCAAATCCAGGGCCGGCCAGCAGGCGCGTATCATGGCCCGGTCTGAGTGTATCGAGTTACCGGCCAGGATAGCGGGCTCCGAGCCAAAGTGCTGCTCGGCAAAAGCAATCAGCTCCCTCTCTACCTCGCCCGCCGGCTTGCCTTGGTCGTTATTGTGCAAGAAATTATCGCGGTTCTCGGGGTGATCCTGCCAGAACGTGTTCAGCCGCATGCGCTCTACCACCAGCTCGGGCCTGTTCTTGACCCGGGCCTCATACGATCCCAGCGTCCTAAAATCAAAATCCGTTACTTCTACCGAAACCTCTAATATAACGTCCTTACCATACTCGAAGCCGGTAAACTCCAGATCCATCCAAAGCAGCTTGGTAGGTAGTATTTTCTCTATTCCCATTGCATACATTGTACAATATAGATATGAATACCGTAGGAAACCAAGCAAGTACCGTGATTAGATTCACGGCTGAATCCTGCAGAGCATTTCAACCGTACCCTGTACGGGGAAGGTGTGGTGGTTTCTAACGGGATGAAGAAACTCCTATTTGTGCTTGGCATCCTCTTTCTATTGGCCGCCCTGGTTTTTGGCGGCCTGAAGTTCTACGACGTGTTCTTTACCGAAGAACCAGAGGACATGAGCGCTGCTAACCAGAATGCCAAAGAAAAGCAGGAAGAGCAGCAGCCCGTCCAAGAGAACCAGCCGGTTTTCGGCAAGTCCAAGCATTCGCTCGATGACCCGGCCAGCATTTGGGTGGTGGTCAACAAAACCCGGCCGCTCAACCCCAAGAATTACGTGCCGGCCGACCGCGTTTTTCCTAGCGTAACCCTGCGCGTACCGGGCAACGAATCGATGCAGATCCGCGCCGATATCTCACACGCCGTCAAAGCATTATTCGACGGTGCCAAGGCTGCCGGACATAGCCTGAAGTTCTCAAGCGGCTACCGGTCTTATAGCTACCAGGTTAATTTGTATAGCGGCTACGTTAAGTCAATCGGTCAGGCCGAAGCCGACAAGCAATCTGCCCGCCCCGGCCATTCCGAGCACCAAACCGGCCTGTCACTAGACGTCTGCGATAACGCCGGCTGCGACCTCGTACAATCATTCGGACAGACTGCTATGGGCCAGTGGGTCGCCGCTCATGCCCATGAATACGGCTTTATCATCCGTTATCCCGAAGGCAAGACAGCTATCACCGGGTACGAATACGAGCCGTGGCATTTGCGCTATGTCGGCACCGAGCTGGCCGGCGAAATGCGCGGAGCAAACATTCAGACACTAGAGGAATTCTTCGGCCTCCCCGCCGCCCCTGATTATCTATAACTTTTGTTAGTTCTACGCTTTTTAAAGCGTGGATGTATATAAACGATGTAGATGCAAAACAGAAAAGTTCCTGCGGCAAGCATGATTATAGTTATAAGCACCACAAACAAACTATTTCCCAGGGCATCAGATTCTATAGCATCAAAACGAGGCCAGATTGAACTCACGAGTGGATAGAATAACAGAGCTGAAGAAAACGCTAAAAACTTTGCATACGAGTTCAAGCCATCTTTTTGATAGAGCCGTTTCCCTACCTTCCCTCCCGGAAAGCATACCCGTGCCAACCGGCCTAAGGTCTGTGCAGCTAAGAAGCTAGCGACAGAGATGAGCGTAAGGTATATAGCTAAGTAAATCAGCAACATCGTTACGTCGAACCACCACGGAAAATCCCATACAATCGCTTCTGCGAATATTTGCAGCATAATACCGATAATTATCGCACAGAATTGAAGGAATTGAAGGGTCTGACCCTTAACAGATAGGGTTTTTGCGTTTTTTTGGGAAAAAAGGGTCCGACCCTTTTTGTGCACAATACATAAGCTTTTCTTCCGATTTACCACATACCCCAGATATGCGCATAAAAAAGCAGTCGAGATCTTACGCTAATTGTTTTTAGGATAAACCCGAGCACAATTGCTGCTAATGTTATAGAGCTAAGATGATTGCACTAGGTAACATACCTGAACCGAGCCAGCTCATATTAAGAACCGGTCTGGCTAAATTGTCTCACCTGTTTAGTATTTATCCCTCTTGATTAACGCCAAAGTTGCAAATAATGCGATAAATATTGCTGCCAAAGCCTGCATTAAACCCGTGAATATAAAAAGTTTCAGCGGTAATACTAATATCACTATGCACAAACAAAGCACAAGCTTTGTTGAAATCCCAATCTGTTACATCTCATTTTATAAAGGTTATGCTCTTGAGTAATTGGATGGCCTGCAATACATCTGCCTGCTCAAAATACGACTCATCGTTGCCCGTCGGCATAACGCTAATATGTATTGGGTACTTATTCGGTGAATCATATATCTTCTCAAGTTCCTCGTCATGCTGATAATGATCAAAGCTGACTGTTTTCCCAGATACTTTATCGAATTTGCTTTCGATTACTTTGTCATTCATGAGTGTAATAATAAATTCTGGTTCAGCGCTACCTTCCGGTCTTGGGGAATACTTTGCCCATACTACGTACACACTTGAAACTGACCCGTCCTTAAGCGTTATATTTGAACTAATGATTTCCTTTTTTAGTATTTCGTAAGTAGCACAAGTGTTCTGAGAAGAGTGAGGCTGTTGTCTCTCGTAGTCTTCCGTGCACCCGCTCCCCCTACCTCCGGCATTAGTCCAGTATGCGACTATTTCTAACCCGCTGGGCGCTTTAAATATTTTGCCAAAATCAATAAAACCGCCCTTGGGTTCGTCATAATCTTTTTCTACCCAACCCGTTGGGAGATCTGCCCTGATACTCAACTTATTTGCAAGTGGCTTATTCTGATCCAGAGATTCGGATGTCAATTCTTGCGTATCAGTATCTGATTTAGTGCCTGTATTACTTCGGCTAAATATATACCACCCTGTTAGAGAGAGAATCCCGATAACCACCACTGCTATCATGACCTCCGGCACACTAAAACCATACTTATCGCTCCGCATGGAATCATTATAAGCATTAGGAATTTATACTGCAATGTAATTTAGATATAGAATTAAAGGGAATTAAAGGAATTGAAGGGTCTGACCCTTAACAGATAGAGATTTTGCGAGTTTTACTTTATAGAGTGTTCCGGCCGTCGTCTACCGGAATCTTCGTGTAGGTGTTCACGATATTCTGGATACGTTCCGTTTGGGCTTCTACGGTCGTGCCCAGCTGTGACTTGGCCATGTAGTCCTGGGCTTCGTACAGCGGCATGATGCGGAAGTTCTTGCGGGCCAGTAGTTTTCCGGCGGCCTTCTCTTCGGCCGTCCACTCGTAGTGCTGGTAAAACGGCAGGCACGTAGAATCTACGAATTTTTTGGTTGGTATGTCATATGTAAAGGCCGCCACGCAACCGGTCAGGCCGGTAGTCTCCAGTTGGGCGTTCAGGAAGTTGCCAAGGCCGTACCAGACGATGGTCTCATTGCCGCCCTGCCCTGCCAAGCGCTTGACGGGCTGCAGCGTGTGCGTGCCATGCCCCAATATGATATCGGCGCCCAGGTCTGACAACTTTTGTGACTGGGCATCCTGCGCGGCGTTCAAAACTTCGGAATATTCGGTACCCCAGCGCATACTGAC